>NZ_JBJQLL010000002.1:0-290827 GCF_046486405.1 Escherichia sp. WS338
GTCTTGATTCTCAAGGAACCACTGGTAAGTGCTGGCAAGCCCCGCTTCCAGTGAGATTTCGTGATACCAGCCAAGCTGATGCAGGCGCGTCACATCCAGCAGTTTGCGCGGTGTACCATCCGGTTTACTGGCATCAAAAACCACCCGACCTTTGTAACCCACCACTTTGGCGATGGTTTGCGCCAGCTCGCGGATAGTGCAGTCAACGCCCGTGCCGACGTTAATGTGCGACAGCATCGGCTGGGTGTTCTCCAGCCAGACTTCATGCGCCAGCTCCATCACATGAATGCTTGCCGCCGCCATATCATCGACGTGCAGAAATTCGCGCATCGGTGTACCGCTGCCCCACACCACCACGTCCGGTGCATTCTGTGCCGTCGCCTCGTGGAAGCGACGCAGCAATGCAGGGATCACATGCGAATTACTCGGGTGGAAGTTGTCATGCGGGCCATACAGGTTGGTCGGCATGACCGAGCGGTAATCGCGTCCATACTGGCGGTTGTAAGATTCGCACAGTTTGATCCCGGCGATTTTGGCAATGGCATAAGGCTCGTTGGTCGGCTCCAGCGAGCCCTGCAACAGCTCGCTTTCTGCCATCGGCTGTTTTGCTAGTTTCGGGTAGATACAGGACGATCCGAGAAACAGCAGTTTGTTCACGTCGTCCTGATGCGCGGCGTGAATGATGTTGCTCTCAATCATCATGTTCTGATAGATGAAATCCGCCGGATACGTGTTGTTGGCAACAATGCCGCCCACTTTCGCCGCCGCCAGATAGACCTGGTCAATGCGTTCGCTGGCAAAGAAATCATGCACGGCGCGGCTGTCCAGCAGGTTCAGCTCGTCGCGGGTACGTAATACCAGTTCCACATCACCGCGCTGTTCGAGCTGACGGGTGATAGCGGAACCGACCATCCCGCGATGACCAGCAATAAAAATGCGTTGTTTACTCATGCTTATGACTCCAGCGCGATCGCCACGTCGTAGCCGTGAGATTTCAGCAGAGAGTGTTTTTTCGCCGCTTCGAGGTCATTAGCCACCATTTCAGACACCATCTCTCTGAGGGTGATTTCCGGTTTCCAGCCCAGTTTTTCGTGCGCTTTGGTCGGGTCGCCGAGCAGCGTTTCAACTTCTGCCGGACGGAAGTAACGCGGGTCAACGGCGATAATCACATCGCCCGGTTTAACGCCCGGCGCGTCATGCCCGGTGACGGAAACCACAATGCCCTTCTCTTCAACGCCCGTGCCTTCAAAGCGCAGTTTGATGCCCAGCTGTGCCGCCGCCATTTCCACGAACTGACGCACGGAGTACTGAACGCCGGTAGCGATAACAAAATCTTCCGGTTGTTCCTGTTGCAGCATCATCCACTGCATTTTTACGTAGTCTTTGGCATGGCCCCAGTCACGCAGGGAATCCATATTGCCGAGGTACAGGCACGACTCCAGCCCCTGGGCGATGTTGGCGATTGCGCGGGTGATTTTGCGGGTAACGAAAGTTTCGCCGCGGCGCGGGGATTCATGGTTGAAGAGAATACCGTTACAGGCGTACATGCCGTAGGATTCGCGGTAGTTAACGGTGATCCAGTAGGCGTACAGTTTGGCGACCGCATACGGAGATCGCGGGTAGAACGGCGTGGTTTCTTTCTGCGGAATTTCCTGCACCAGACCGTACAGTTCAGAGGTGGAAGCCTGATAGAAACGGGTTTTCTTTTCCAGACCGAGGAAGCGGATCGCCTCGAGCAGGCGCAGCGTACCCATCGCGTCGACGTCAGCGGTATATTCCGGTGACTCAAAAGAAACCGCAACGTGGCTCATTGCCCCCAGGTTGTACACTTCATCCGGCTGCACTTCACGCAAAATGCGCGTCAGGTTGGAGGTATCACTCAGGTCGCCATAATGCAGATGGAATTTCGGGTTGCAGGTGTGCGGATCCTGATAAATGTGATCCACGCGCTCGGTGTTGAATGACGATGCACGACGCTTAATACCATGCACCTCGTAACCTTTTTCCAACAGAAACTCTGCCAGGTAAGAACCGTCTTGTCCGGTTACACCGGTGATGAGAGCGACTTTTGACATGTCTTATTCCTCTGTATTTTTTGAATTTATTCAGTTTCAACGCGTTCGCGTATCACCACTGCGGGATTCCCCCGGCAAACCACATTTGCCGGAAGCGATTTAAAAACACTGCTTCGCGCACCCACGACGGTGCCGTTGCCGATCGTGACGCCAGGGGCAACAAAGACATCGGTTGCCAGCCAGCATTTCTCGCCAATCACAATAGGCGTGGCGTTAATGGTGAAATGTTGACTTGCATGGTCGTGGCTACCGGTGCATAAATAACTTTTTTGCGATATCACCGAATGTGCGCCAATGGTTATTTCACCGAGGGTATATAAATTGACCTCATCGCCGACCCACGCGTAATCACCTAAGGTTAATTTCCACGGATAGGTAATTTTTACTGACGGACGAATTACTACGTTTTTTCCTATTTTTGCGCCGAATAAACGTAATAAAAAAGCCCGCCAGCGATACAATACTTGTGGCGACCAGGCAAATAATGTTGCCTGTACTGCCCACCACAATTGCACTTTAATAGCGTTGCCGCCCCGGAACCCTTTCGGCACCGAGAAACCACTTAAATCCTGCATCGTTTTCCCTTATATTCAGCTTTTGTTATATAAGGCTTTCGTCTTTGAGGTCGTACGTTGGCGTAAATGCCAGGATAATTCAGCCCAAAAGCCAGGCACGTGCAATATCTGCCGTTGGACTTTTTTCGCGTCAGCACACAATTCCATATTATTGGTGGTTGATACCCCACCCATAGAAAATTCAGACACCAGGCCATTGAGTTTTTTAAATGCATAACCGGCTTTATACATTTTGGCCGCCAGAGCGTAATCGGAAGAAACTTTATATTCCAGGTCATAACGCCATTTCTTCAAGCCGGACACCGGGAAAAATATCGCCTGATGACTGGCGGGCAGGCTGTGGTAAATATACCAGCCCGGTTTGGCGCTACGTTTAATTTTATGCCCGTCGCCAAAATCCAGCAGCGCATCGCCGGTGATCATCACGTTATCTTTTTGCACTTTTAACTTACGGACAAAATTTGCGGCATCCTGATGAAAAATATCGCCCGAGTTGAGAAACAACGCGAACTTGCCTTGTGCCATCGCAATGCCTTTGTTCATGGCGTCGTAGATACCGTTATCTGGCTCGCTGACAAAGCGTAGATTATAGATACCATTGAGATTTTCCAGATACTCACGGGTACCGTCGTTGGAACCGCCATCGACAACAATCCATTCGAGGCTGATATCGTCCGCCTGCGCCAGATGCGCCAGCGAGGCATGTGTTTTGACTATCCCTTCGAGGTTACGAAACGCGACAGTGATTATGCTAAGCAACATGTTCTTATTCTTACCTCGTAATATTTAACGCTTTTCGAAAAATAAACGGACAGACGATTAAAAATGCATATTCCGGGCTAAATATCGAACCGGTAAAAAACAGCGATACCGGAGTAAAAAGATATAATTGCACGCGAAAATTGCGGTTATCACCAAAAGCGTTGATCATCATTTTTATCACTTTCCCCATGTACCACAGCGATAAAAACACCGCGAACCAGGAAAAATAAATAATCAGCAGATACAAACCATTGTCTATGGTTTTTCCGACATCCGCACCGTTAAATATTCCGAATGATGCAACATATTCATAAAGTGAGCCAAATCTGACTACACCGTCAATATGGGTCAAAGAATAACCGACCATCACCAGCGGACCGACAATACGATAATACGATGACGATCCTTCCGTACCTAAATCGCCCAGACGGGTGGAAATATAAGGAAACGCGATTACCACACCAACCAGGAATACAGCCAGAGAAATCAATGCTAACGGTAACTTTTTCTTAATCGCCTCTTTATTCAGATATTGAAATGCCCACTCCAGCAAATAAAACAGGATAAAGGTCATAACCCCTGAAAACGATCCGGATAATATTATCCCTGCGAGAATCATAGCATCGGTTTTAGGCGTTTTGATACCAAACTGTTTGATGCTGAGCCAAATTGAGATTAATGCCAGAGCGAAAAATGCCGGTTCGAAATAAAGTGCTGTCGTGCGCTTGCCGCCGAATTTGATGAAATTCAGCACATAGCTATTGCTGTAAATCAGATATTTCGAAATCGACTCCATAATACTGCTGCCACCGGTGAGGATAATTTGCGCCATCTCCACCGCCGCCAGCGCCACCACCAGCCCGACCACCAGATAAAAGAAACGTAATATCTTACGATGGTTGTGTGGCGAAATCGTTTTAAAGCGAATACTCCACACCATGCCAATAATGATCACAATATAGACAAACAGCATGGTTGAAGTGACGTATTTACTGGCATCCAACGACTGACCAAACAGGTAGTTAAACGCCGTGAGTCCCGCGCCAATCCCTAAGGCAATCATCAATTTTTTAACGCTGATGCGTTCTAAAAACAGCAGTAACAAGACAGGTAAAAAAGTGACGATGGTGATGGGAAAACTTTCGCCAAGCTGGGCGATTTTGACGTTAACCAGCAGGTAGATCAGCGGCAGCAGCAGGTAGCTACAGATTCTGATAGAAGTTGACATACTCCTCCAGCATCTGTTGTCCACTGTAGGCCGCGCGGCTGCGTTGGCTGAACTCAGCCAGCGTGGTACCAAATATCGCCTGCGCGATTTCCGGTTTGCTTAACTGGACCAGTTGCAGCACGTCTTCTTCGCTGACGGTTTTACCGCCGGATTTTTGCAACACTTCACGCGCCGCGTCGCTATGGGTGGCAATCACCGGCACGCCAATTGATAACGCCTCACACAAAATCAGCGGGTAGTTATCGACGCGAGAACTGAACACCAGCGCATCCATCTGATTGAGCGCGCTCATCAACTTGCGCTTGTCAGTTTCAAAGCCGTGATTAACCACGTTGCCAGCGGTGAACGGCGAGAACTTACCAAAGGTATGCAGTTCAATTTTGTCGCCCAGCGCCATCATCTCACGCACCAGTTGCTGGTTAGTCTTGCCGTCGTAACGCAGGTCATGCGCCACCACCGCGATTTTCGGCTTGCCCTGAGTTTCGCGCACCGGAGGCAGATCCGCCAGAATCGCTTCGGTTGCCATATCAATACCGTTATTGATAATCCGGCAACGCCCTGGACCGTACAGGCTATTGAAAGCGTCAGCCACATGCTGGCTGGGGGAAATAAACTGACAGCCCAGCGCCAGCATCTCACGGAATAACTGGCGTTTGCCCGCCACCAGCAGGTGCGCCCGATCAATCTTCACCGGCGGATAGTTATTTAAGGTCGAGCATTTCTGGCAGCCCGTTTTCCAGCCTTCGCAACCGTCGGTAAAGGCGCAGCGTCCGGTTACACTCCAGTGGTCGTGCAGCGTCCAGACCAGAGTGACATCCGGTTTGTGGTTTTTCACCTTTTCGCAAAAGCGCACCACGCTCTTAAGATTTAGCCAGTAGCTGTGCAGCACATGAAAATGCAGGACCACCGGACCCGGTGTACGAGTAATGGTGCAATATAACTCATTGAAATTGCCAAACAGATCGCGATTAAACAGACGAAACAGGGCAATATTCGCCATTGCAGTCATCCGCGGCGTATGTTTGATGACCTGCGGATAGTTTTGATGGCTGACACTCTCTTTGCCGCCTTTGCCGTAACCGTAGACAAAATGTGACGCCAGCCCCTGTTGCAGCGCACGCTGGTGGAGATCTAACGCCACACCTGCTGCCCCGCCTTCCGCCAGTCGCACATTAAATTGCAAAATATTCATTTAATTACCTTCACTCGCGCTTTTTCTCCCACCACCAGCGCGTTGTCCGGGACAGAGTCGAGCACCACGCTACCCGCGCCCACGGTGACGTTGTTACCAAGCGTGATATCACCAAGAATAATGACGTTGGCACCGAGTTCGACGCCGTTGCCAATGTGTGGACATGCCATGTTATCGGCACCACGATTGCCGATAGTGACGCCGTGGCGAATGGTAAAATCATCCCCCGCTACCACGTTTTTATTGATCACTACGGCGTAACCGTGATGGATAGTAAAGCGGCGGCCAATGGTCGCGGCAGCCTGGATTTCATAACCGAAAAAGCATTCGGTGATAATGCGATACAGCACCAGCAGCGGGGCCGCCCACAGATTGTTGAGGACGTTCTTTTTGCGCCACACCGAACAAAAATGAGCGACGCGATAGGCAAGAACCATGCAGCACGGGCGTAAACTCCAGCTGTTGGCGCGCAGATCTTCCAGCATCTTTAGCGCCCCCGAATACCATCAGCCAGACGTTTGCCGTTACGCACCGACAGCAGCGTCAGCAAAGTGCGCCAGGTCATGCGTTTATTGCGGATCTGGTAGAGGGTAAACAGCTGATATTTTTTGCTGGCGCGGTCGAATTTGTCTTTGTGCTTGCGGTAAAAGTGGAAGTATCCGGAGAATTTTTTCGGTGACGAGGTGATCTGCATTTCACCGTGATTGATATGCAGGATCTGCGTCGCCTCTTCCACTTTCCACGGTTCGCCATACTCCACCACCATCCGCAGGAAGATGTCGTAATCCTGTGCCGCTTTCAGTTCGGTATCGAACAAACACTCTTTGAAACGCCACGCCCAGGTAAAGACCTGATTGCCAATGATATTGCGTTTATAGAACAGGCGGCGTGAATACGGCGATTTGGGATACAGCGGCAAACTTGCTGGTTGGGAATAGACTTCGCCCTGGCAAACGTAGTCGTTAGCGTACAAAAAGGCGTGAGTGACCAGTTGCTGTTTATGGGCGAGGAAGACGCTCAGACGGTTGGGTGTCCATTCATCATCATCATCGATCCCGGTGATGTATTCCCCTTGCGCCAGCATAATCGCCTGGTTACGTACCGCGCACGCCCCGCTGTTAATGTCGTTGTGAATGTAAGTGATACGCGGATCGTTGAGGGTGGTGACGTACTGTTGCAGTTGTTCCCAGGAGGTGGAGCAATCATCCACGATGATCATCTCCCAGTTGCTGTAGTCCTGGCGCAAAACCGATTTTATTGCCCGAATCGCCAGTTGTTGGCGGTTCCAGGTTGGCATATAGATTGAGATCAGCGGATTGTCTTTCATAGGTTGTACTCCCGGCTTATGAGCTGGTTTACTTGCCGGATGCGGCGTGAGCGCCTTATCCGGCCTACGGGGCGGTGCGAATGCAGGCGTCGTTATTTCGCATCCGACTTATATTCGTATTCGTAATAGCCATAATCCTGATACGCGCTGGCGCGGCGGAAGATGGAGTTCAGAATCACCCCTTTCACCGGAATACCATTTTGCTCAAAGCGGCTCAGACTGGTTTCCACTTCTTTCAATGTGTTGACCGCATAACGCGCCACCATTAACGTGGTTCCGACATGACGACCAACAATTGCCGCATCGGTCACTGCCAGAATCGGCGGCGTATCAATCAACACCAGGTCGTAGTTTTTACTCGCCCAGTTCACCAGTTCGGCAAAGCGTTCGCTCATCAACAGTTCAGAAGGATTTGGCGGTACCTGACCGCGCGGGATCAGGTCAAATTTGGCAATCGAAGTGGGTTTAGCAGCGGTAGTAATATCGCCCTGACCAATCAGAATTTCCGACAGGCCATTGACGTTATTGGTGCCCAACAGCTCGTGGGTGTAGCCTTTGCGCATATCGCAGTCGATCAACAACACCCGTTTATTGGTCTGGCTGATCACCGCCGCCAGGTTGGCGCAGACAAAGGTTTTACCGATTGACGGGCTAACCCCGGTCATCATCAACACATTGTTCTGCGCCTGCATCATCGCGAAGTGCAAACTGGTACGAAGACTGCGGATGGCTTCAATCGCCAGATCGGTTGGATTCCCCACCGCCAGTAGCTGGCTCTGTTTATAGCGTTTAACTCCTTTGATGGTTTTGACGCTATCGCGCGCTTTCTGCCATTCCGACAACGGGATGCTGGCATAGACGCTGATACCGTGTTCTTCCAGCACCTGCGGGCTTTCGATGCCACGATTAAACAACGAGCGCAGCAGCACACCCACGATAGAGAGCATCAGGCCAAGAATAATCGCCCCAAGGATAATCAGCCCTTTCTTCGGTTTTAGCACACCAGGCTGAGTGATTGCCGGGTCAACAATGCGCACATCGCCGACGGTGCTGGCTTCGGTGATTTTCAGCTCCTGCTCTTTATTCAGCAGTTGCATATAGACCTGCTGACCAGACTCGACATCGCGGGTCAGACGGACAATCTCCTGCTGGGTTTTCGGCATCGCCGTTACGCGACCGTTAAGTTTGGCTTTTTCGTCTTCCAGCGCCTGACGTTTCTCCAGCAGCGTGCGGTACGCGGGGTGAACTTTGGTGTACAGCTTGGAGATTTCCGCCTCTTTAAAGGTCAGTTCGTTCAACTGCGCGTCGATGTTCACCATCGAATCGAGCACCGCTTTCGCTTCCAGCGGCAGATCAACAGAATCTTTATCCTGACGGTAGGCATTCAGTTTGTTTTCGGCAACATCAAGGCGGCTACGTACTTCCGGTAACTGTTGCGCGAGGAAAGCGAGGCTTTTCGACGCTTCCGCCGATTTGCGCTCAATATTTTGTTCCTGATAGTTACGGGCGATGCTGTTAAGAATGTCGCGGATCTGTTCGCGATCTTCACCGGTATAAGTCAGGCTCAGTACGCCTGCGTCTTTGCCGTTCTCCGTTACCGTCAGGCTGTTTTGCAGTTGGTTGATCATCCCCAGCGTGGAGTATTTGGTGACGGTAAACTCACTGCCCGGGCTGGCGTGAATGGCTTCAACCATCAGCGTGACGCCTTCTTTTTTCAGCATCTGGCCCGCTTGTCCACGGGCGCTAAAGCCGCCATCACTGCTCAGGGTGTAGTTTTTGTCATCCAGCACATTAAGCGTAAACACCTGATCCGCCATCTCTTTCGGACGGTTAAAGGTAGTCACTTTCACCGTCTCGTTCTGACGTCCCATCAGGCGATCCCAGCCCGCACCGAAAATCGGGAACGTGTTTTTGCTCACCGCAATATCGAGGTCGAGATCGTCCACCGTTTTACCAAGCACCAGGCGCGAACGAATCAACTGGATCTCGGCGTCCGATGCAGGCGGTTTGTTGGCTAACGCCGATCCGATATCCTGCACTAACGAATTGCCGCTGCTTTGCTCGATTTGTACCAGTGCGTCGGCACTATAAATCGGCGTGGCGAAGAAGGTGTAAACCACGGCACAAAGGGCGAATACAGCGGTGATGCCAATCACCCACCAGCGCGCTTCAATGACGGTGCCGACCAGGCGACCAATATCGATTTCATCACTGCCCGTTACCGGAGCGGCATGTTGTTTTACTTTTTCTGTCATTCTTATACCTGCTCTGCGTTCAATGCCTGCGCCCACTGGCGGGCAGACCGTTCAAGTAATGTGTACACCGCTGCAAACGTTTCCCGGCTTTTGCGATACGGATCGGGGATTTCACATTCGTTATCCCAGTGACCAAACAGCATCACTTTGCCGCGCATCTCCGGTGCCATCTCGCATAAGCGTTCGATATGGCGCTTTTCCATGGTCAAAATCAGGTCATAGTTGCGACACAGGCGGCGGCTGATTTGTCGTGCACAGTGGCCTTCCAGAGACAGTTGATGTTCTGCGGCGACGCTGATAGCGGTAGGATCAGCGCCCTTACCGACCAGCGCGCCGAGTCCAGCGGACTCCACTTTTAGCTCCGGGTGATAACGTTGCAGTAAGCGTTCCGCCGTCGGGGAACGGCAAATATTGCCGACACAGACAACTAAGATGTTGTTAAACATGACGATTACCAGTTATGAATGTCGCTGGCTGTATCCGTCATGTAACGGACACCGCTAATAGTTGGCAGCAACTGATTGATCAGACGGTTCCAGCGGGAAACCGGGGCGGTGGTGACATACACCACGTCATAAGGTTGCAGGCGGAATTCTGTCGCCATCACCAGCGACGTGGCATCGGACATATCCAGCTGGTAGATATTGGCAATCTTGCCGTTACGCCCGCCCTCACCTTTCAGCGGACGAATGACAAAGATGCCGCTGGCGTTGGAGGTGGTCATGTCAATGCCTTCAGCATTGCCCAGAGCTTCAGTCAGGGTCATGCCGCTAAAGTCCATTTTCAGGGTGCTCTGTTTCTTCACTTCACCCATCACAAATACTTTCAGATCATCATTACGCGGCACGTAGAGAATATCGCCGGGGTAAAGCAGGCGATTCTGGTTGAGGTCGCCGTTTTGCATCAGCGCCTGCAAAGAAATGCGCTCTTCACGACCATTGTGTGTTAGCACCACGTTGCGCCAGTCAGCGGTGTCGGTCAGGCCACCTGCGGCGTTGATGGCGTCGAGAATGGTCAGTGGTACGTTGGTGATCGCCTGTTGACCAGATTTATTCACCTGACCTGAGATATAGGCCTTTTGTGAGCGGAAGGCGGCGATATTAACGTCCACCTGCGGGTCAGCGATGTACGTCGCTAAGCGCCCGGTAATATCACTGCGGATTTCAGCGAGCGTTTTCCCCACCACGTGAACCTTGCCGATATACGGGTAGAACATGGTGCCGTCAGGCTGTACCCAGTTGCCGGTGTCGCTGGAGCTGCGGTACTGACCTGCTGGCGTGGTGAGCTCCGGGTGATCCCAGACGGTGACATTAAGAACGTCCCCCGGCCCGACGCGATACTGGTAATTCGCGATCTCACTTTCCAGCGTCATATTGGGGCGCGCTACGTTGGGTCGTGGACGTAATTGATCAATCAGGCGCGGGGTCAGCGGATAAACATTCACCATTTTGTCGAGATCGAAATCAGCGTCCTGCTGTTTGATGACGTCTTTGCCCATCGTCGACATATTGCTGCCCGGAAGTACTGTGCAACCGCTTATCAAGGTTACTGACACCAATAATGGCATCAATTTCATTTTGGATTTCATCATTGTTTATTTATCACTTTGGCAGAGTAATTATCCTGTGCACTATTAATAGCAATGTCGCCATGCACATTTACCTTGCAGTTAATTGAATAAAAATTTAACTGGCATCAGTCCTAAAAAAATTGATTTCATCCGCAGGCTATTGACAGAATAATTCAGACTGGTCTTTCAGGCATCCAGACACGCTACCGCCCCTGGCTTTTTAGCTACCAATACACTGATTTAGCTTAATTTTTAAAACCCTCTCTGCATACAATCGTTGATGAGAAAGGGTTATTGCGGAAATTAACTTCCGAATATAAGGTGACATTATGGTAATTGAATATTAGCTCTCCAATAATGCAGGAGGAAGTGTTACAGCTAACGGAATAGCAGGCAAGGTAACAATTCGGCAATTGGCTATTTTTAAGAATTATATTAAGTGTCATTCAATATGGTTTTTAGGAGTTTCTTTAGGTTGACAATATTTAATATTGCGTCTCCACATGCGATATTTCTTAAATAATGTTTTATTATTACCACTTTTAATTCAGGGATAATGTGAGGTTATTACCCTCAAATAATATGAGATAAATAGTGCTGCAACATTGCATTTTTGCCCCGATTTATCCATGATCGAATTGTGACATTTGTCATACAACGAATAGGTTTTGTACTTACTATGGAATGGATTGCCGATCCGTCTATCTGGGCCGGGTTAATCACGCTGATTGTGATCGAACTGGTCCTCGGCATTGATAACCTGGTCTTTATTGCCATCCTCGCCGAAAAACTACCGCCGAAGCAGCGCGACCGCGCACGGGTTACCGGGCTGCTGCTGGCGATGTTAATGCGCCTGTTACTGCTGGCGTCAATCTCCTGGCTGGTCACCCTGACTCAACCGCTGTTCAGCTTCCGCTCGTTTACCTTTAGCGCCCGCGACTTAATCATGCTGTTTGGTGGTTTCTTCCTGTTGTTCAAAGCCACGATGGAGCTGAACGAACGACTGGAAGGGAAAGACAGCAATAATCCAACACAACGCAAAGGTGCGAAGTTCTGGGGCGTGGTGACGCAAATTGTGGTACTGGACGCCATCTTCTCACTCGACTCGGTGATTACCGCCGTCGGGATGGTCGACCATTTACTGGTCATGATGGCCGCCGTGGTTATCGCTATCAGCCTGATGTTGATGGCAAGCAAGCCGTTAACCCAGTTCGTTAATAGCCACCCGACGATCGTTATTCTCTGCTTAAGCTTCCTGTTGATGATTGGCTTTAGTCTGGTGGCAGAAGGTTTCGGCTTCGTCATTCCGAAAGGCTACCTGTACGCTGCCATTGGTTTCTCGGTGATGATCGAGGCACTCAATCAGTTGGCTATCTTTAACCGGCGACGTTTTCTTTCCGCTAACCAGACGCTGCGCCAGCGGACTACCGAAGCGGTAATGCGCCTGCTTAGCGGGCAAAAAGAGGATGCGGAACTGGACGCCGAAACCGCGTCCATGCTGGTGGATCATGGTAACCAGCAGATCTTTAATCCGCAGGAACGGCGGATGATTGAGCGGGTACTTAATCTTAACCAGCGTACCGTCAGCAGCATTATGACGTCGCGCCACGATATTGAGCATATCGATCTCAACGCGCCGGAAGAAGAAATCCGCCAGTTGCTGGAGCGAAATCAGCATACGCGGCTGGTGGTTACCGACGGTGATGACGCAGAAGATTTGCTCGGTGTTGTTCACGTTATCGACCTGCTACAACAGTCTCTGCGCGGCGAACCGCTCAACCTGCGGGTGTTGATTCGCCAGCCGCTGGTGTTCCCGGAAACCTTGCCGTTGTTACCAGCCCTGGAGCAGTTCCGTAATGCCCGCACGCACTTTGCTTTTGTGGTGGATGAGTTTGGCTCGGTGGAAGGGATTGTGACATTAAGTGACGTCACTGAAACCATTGCCGGTAACTTACCGAACGAAGTGGAAGAGATCGACGCCCGCCATGATATTCAGAAGAATGCGGACGGTTCCTGGACGGCGAATGGTCATATGCCGCTGGAAGATCTGGTGCAATATGTGCCGCTGCCGCTGGATGAAAAACGTGAATATCACACCATTGCCGGGCTGTTGATGGAGTATTTGCAGCGTATTCCAAAACCTGGCGAAGAAGTTCAGGTGGGGGATTATTTGCTTAAAACGTTGCAGGTGGAAAGCCATCGCGTGCAGAAGGTGCAGATTATACCGCTGCGTAAGGATGGCGAGATGGAGTACGAGGTGTGATGGTATCGGTCATTTTACCCGATGCTGCGTAACGCCTTATAACTTCAGCAATGAAGCGTTGTCTGTGGTACATGGACATTACAGCGGGGGGGGGGCCGGCTGTAAATCGCCGAATCGTTTCCTGTAGGCCGGGGCAGCCCACATGGATGTGGGCTGAGGGCGCGTTTTACAGGGATGTTACCTCGCGCCCGTACCCGATAGCCGAAAGGAATAAGATGAGGGAACCGCGCCAGCGGCGATTTACCGCCGGGAGCCCGGGTTGCCAGGGTGGTGGCGATTGAGCCACCCTGGCACGTTCACCGGCTTGAGCGTTCCATAGTAGCGAGGAACATCAAGTGAACGGAACAGCCTTCGATCTTACATATTCAGAATATAATGGTGCCGCCGCGAACGCCTGATGCGACGCTTTACGCGTCTTATCAGGCCTACAGGACAGGTCACCTGGTAACCTACATCTTCTCCAGCAACTTCTTCACATCTTTGCCATTGCGGGAATCTTTATTCCGCTCAGCCCAGTCATTCAGGCGACGTTTCGCTTCGTCCTGTAGATGTTTGCGCAGTAACTGATCCACTTGCAGACTGTAATTGAGTTGCTGCCAGTTGCCATAAACCCGCAGCGGTACTGGCGTTTCTTTGAGGAAATCAATCAGTTTGCTTTCCCCGTTCCAGCCACCCACGACCCGAATATCAAACTGGGTGTCGCAGGTTTGATCTGCCAGATTCAACATACCTTCCCCTGTAAGCGCCAGCACAGGCGATTGACCTTGCATGTCGTTTAACGTCACGACGCCATCCTTCAATGTCAAATCAGTGGTAAAGCGGTCAAGCCGCGTCACGTTATCGAAATTTTCAGCGGCCTTCACATCACCACCATTACGTTCTACCGCTTGCTGAATCATCTGCTGGAAGTTCATCCCTTCCATGCGCGTGTCGGTCATTTCGACATGTGCCTGTCCTTGCCAGTTGTGGCGGAATGCGTCGGCATCTATGTCAGCACCGGAGAAATCACCAGCCAGTGACATCTTTCCGGTCAACGAAATCGGATAGTTAAACGCCTTCAGAATGGTGCCAATCTCAACGTTTTCCAGCCGTGGCTGGAAGTTTATCCGCGGATTTATTGATGTCGCGTCCAGCGTGCCCGGCAGTGAAACCTGTCCACCGTTAAGCTTGCCCTGCAGTTGAGTAATTTCCAGCAAACCCGACTTGTTGGTCATTTGCGTGGCAACATCTGTAAAATTCATTCCGCGCCAGCGCACGTTACTGGCCTGCAACAAAATATCAGCCGTAAAGCCTTGCAGTCCCTGATAGGCCGGTTCATCAATACGCGAAGAAATGACCGGGCGCGGCAACGTTGATTGGCTCTGCCCCTGCTGCGCGGCACCGTTTTCACCATTCGCGGTTTCATTAAGCGGGATGAGGTTGTCAAGATTCAGTTGCGGGAATTGCAGTCTCAGCTGCCATTCCGGTTGCTCTGTCAGCGTGACCTGTGCTTGCCCGCTCAGCGTACTGTCATTGGCGGTCAAGCTGATTTGGTTAAATGAAAGGCGTTTATGTGACTCCTGCCACTGGGCCTGGAAACTCCCCTGCCCCTGAATACCTTGTTTTGGTAAATCGGCACCCTGCAACTGCCAGTTAATTTGTTCAATAGCCGCCGTTAAATCATGCGGATAATCAGAAGCATCCACCGTACCGTTAAGGGATATTGTGAGATCGCGCTGATCGCGATTAACCCGCCCGGAGAACTCAAATGAGCCACGATGTTGGGGATCTTGTTCCATTTGCAGGCGGATATTGCGGATTGTCACCTGCTCGTCATCTTCATGCTGGAACACCAGCACGCTGTCCGCCACCTTAAGACTGGATATATCAAACGACCATCCGCGATCGTCTGACAGATCCGGCAAGGTATTGTCGCGCGGTGCAACCGGAGCGTCTTCACTGCGCACCGCTTCCGTCTGCGGCGTCAGTTGGATCACTGCCCCTTTTAGCATCACCTGCTTAACGCTCAGTTGATGACTCAGTAGTGGTAAAAGCGCCACGTCCAGGCGCATGTTGTCGGCGCGAACCAGTGGCTGGCTCGCGCCCTGGGCGGTGAGAGACATTCGCCCGGAGAGGATACTAAGTTGCGGCCAGACGTGCCAACGCAGTGGCCCGTCGAGCTGCAATTGATAACCGCTACGTGCAGCAACTTGCTTGACCATATAGTCGCGGAAATCATTCGGATTCACCAGCAACACTAACGCAGATAACCCGGCCACCAGCACGACCAGGAGTATCATCAGCGTCGTCAGAAATCGTCTCATGGTATCCTCAATGGGCCTGAATTAGTCTTTATCGATTCGGCTGGCTACCGCGCCCTGCTGGTTGCGATATTTCGCATCTTCACGGCGGTTGTAAGGTCGCGCCGCCGGGCCGGAAAGCGGCTCAAAGCTCAGCGCACCAATTAACATGCCCGGACGCAGCGCCAGCGGCAGCTTACCGGAGTTGTAGAACTCCAGCACAATGCAGCCAGACCAGCCCGGATCGATGCGGTGCGCGGTGACGTGCACCATCAGCCCCAGACGCGCCAGTGAGGAACGCCCGTCCAGCCAGCCCACCAGATCGGCTGGCAGCGTCACCGACTCCAGCGTCACCGCCAGCGCCAACTCTCCTGGGTGAAGATAGAACGCCTCGCTTTCATCGAGAACGATCTCATCGCTCATCACGCGGTCAAGCGCGGCGCTCACTTCATCTTTGGGACCGCTCAGATCGATAAACGCTGCCGTGTGACCACGGAAGGTACGAAATTTATTGCCCAGGCGCACATCCACCGTCGCGCCGTTAATACGCTCCACTGGCGGACGTGGGTTGATCGACAAACGGCCTTCATCAAGCCAGGCTTCAATATCTCGGTCACACAGACGCATGGCATTTTCTCCTTTCGCGCATCACTCCCTTAACGCCAATTACGTCAAGGGCATACCAGGTTATCACTGAACGGTACACAATTTATCAAGCTTATTCAAAGAACTGACTTATTTTCGCTTTCAATATATCGATCGCGATGCGGTTTTTCCCGCCGCGCGGCACGATAATGTCCGCATATTGTTTAGAAGGCTCAATGAATTGCAGGAACATCGGACGCACGGTTTTTTGATATTGCGCCATCACTGAATCCATTGAACGCCCACGCTCGTTAACGTCACGCTTGATGCGGCGCATCAGGCAGATATCCAGCGGGGTATCAACGAAAATGGAGAAGTTAAGTTCGTCACGCAAACGCGCATCCGTCAGCAACAAAATGCCTTCGAGAATGATGACTTTCTTCGGCTCAACCGTCACCGTTTCTTTCATACGCGTATGTTCAACATAGCTGTAAACCGGCAGGTCAATTGCCGAGCCGCGTTTCAACGCTTGTAAATGCTCAAGCAGCAGGCTGTGATCCATCGCGCTGGGATGGTCGTAGTTGGTCTTAACGCGTTCTTCCATCGACAGATGGCTTTGATCTTTGTAATAGCAGTCTTCGGGAATTACGCCGATGTGTTCATCACCGACTTGCTCACGTAATTCACGATAAAGGGTACTGGCAATAAGACTCTTGCCGGAAGCCGATGCGCCAGCGATACCGATAATGACGCACTGATGAGACTGATCAGTCATATATTTAGCGACCTGATTAACCTGGATGTTAGGAAGGGGGCGACGAAGCGCCAAACGCGGCAATTATAGGGATTTCATCCGCCTGATACCAGTCGAATAGCGTTGCCGCGCGCTCAGAGTTAATTGTTGACGAAGAATTCCCCGTGGCAAATTACGTTGATCAGTTTTATGTAAGGTAAAAAATGTTATACGCGGTTGCGCAAATTATCCGCCTTTACGTCACTTTATGAGCAATTCGCATATAAAATGTAAAACTTTTGTACTAGCATAAACACAGAAACGAATACTGGCGACCTGGTCTTGCGGATAAAGCGGTAATGAGCAAACAATCACAGCATGTATTAATTGCCCTGCCCCACCCGCTGCTTCACCTGGTCAGTTTAGGTTTAGTCTCGTTTATCTTTACCCTTTTCTCGCTTGAGCTTTCGCAGTTTGGCACCCAACTCGCCCCACTGTGGTTCCCGACGTCCATCATGATGGTGGCGTTTTATCGCCATGCCGGGCGCATGTGGCCGGGGATTGCGCTGAGCTGCTCGCTGGGAAATATCGCCGCATCCATCCTGCTTTTTTCCACCAGCTCGCTGAACATGACCTGGACGACCATCAATATTGTTGAAGCCGTGGTCGGGGCAGTGCTGCTACGTAAATTGCTGCCGTGGTATAACCCATTGCAAAATCTGGCTGACTGGCTGCGTCTGGCACTCGGCAGCGCCATTGTTCCACCTCTGTTAGGGGGTGTTCTGGTTATCCTGCTGACGCCCGGAGACGATCCTCTCAGGGCATTTTTGATATGGGTACTGTCAGAATCCATCGGCGCACTGGCACTGGTGCCGCTGGGATTGTTATTTAAACCACACTATCTGCTGCGCCATCGCAACCCACGGTTGCTTTTTGAGTCGCTGCTCACGTTAGCCATCACACTGACGTTAAGCTGGCTTTCGATGCTGTATCTGCCGTGGCCTTTTACTTTCATTATTGTGCTGTTGATGTGGAGCGCCGTGCGCCTGCCACGAATGGAAGCCTTTTTGATCTTCCTTACCACGGTGATGATGGTGTCACTGATGATGGCCGCGGATCCCTCCCTGCTTGCTACGCCGCGTACATACCTGATGAGCCATATGCCGTGGCTACCGTTTTTGCTGATCCTGCTGCCCGCCAACATCATGACCATGGTGATGTATGCCTTTCGTGCGGAACGCAAACACATTTCCGAAAGCGAAACCCGTTTTCGTAATGCCATGGAATATTCCGCCATCGGCATGGCATTAGTGGGCACCGAGGGACAATGGCTGCAATCCAACAAAGCACTCTGCCAGTTTCTCGGTTACAGTCAGGAAGAGCTGCGCGGACTCACCTTTCAGCAACTGACCTGGCCGGAGGATCTCAATAAAGATCTGCAACAGGTTGAAAAGCTGATCAGCGGTGAAATAAACACCTATTCAATGGAAAAACGCTACTACAACCGCAATGGCGATGTTGTCTGGGCGTTGCTTGCCGTCTCACTGGTGCGCCACACCGATGGTACGCCGCTCTATTTTATCGCTCAGATTGAAGACATTAACGAGCTAAAACGCACCGAACAGGTGAACCAGCAACTGATGGAGCGCATCACGCTGGCTAACGAAGCGGGCGGGATTGGCATCTGGGAGTGGGAGCTAAAGCCGAATATTTTTAGCTGGGATAAGCGGATGTTCGAGCTGTATGAAATTCCTCCGCATATCAAACCGAACTGGCAGGTGTGGTACGAGTGCGTACTGCCGGAAGATCGCCAGCACGCCGAAAAAGTGATTCGCGATTCATTGCAATCACGCTCTCCCTTTAAACTGGAATTTCGCATTACCGTGAAAGACGGCATTCGCCATATCCGCGCCCTCGCCAACCGGGTACTGAATAAAGAAGGCGAAGTCGAACGCCTGCTCGGCATTAATATGGATATGACCGAAGTGAAACAGCTTAACGAGGCATTGTTTCAGGAAAAAGAGCGCCTGCACA
Source organism: Escherichia sp. WS338 (assembly GCF_046486405.1). Lineage (NCBI taxonomy): Bacteria > Pseudomonadati > Pseudomonadota > Gammaproteobacteria > Enterobacterales > Enterobacteriaceae > Escherichia > Escherichia sp. WS338. Next base: position 18,879 of record NZ_JBJQLL010000002.1, read on the forward strand.
TAACGCTGGATTCCATCGGCGAAGCCGTGGTCTGTATTGATATGGCAATGAAAATTACCTTTATGAATCCGGTGGCGGAGAAGATGAGCGGCTGGACGCAGGAAGAAGCGTTAGGTGTTCCACTCCTGACGGTGTTGCATATTACTTTTGGCGACAACGGACCATTAATGGAGAACATTTACAGTGCCGACACCTCACGTTCCGCGATTGAACAAGATGTGGTGTTGCACTGCCGGAGCGGCGGCAGCTACGACGTGCATTACAGTATTACGCCGTTAAGTACTCTGGACGGCAGCAATATAGGCTCGGTACTGGTGATTCAGGACGTCACCGAATCACGCAAAATGCTGCGCCAGCTGAGCTACAGCGCCTCCCATGATGCACTGACGCATCTCGCCAACCGCGCCAGTTTTGAGAAACAACTACGCATCCTGCTGCAAACGGTAAACAGTACACATCAGCGACATGCACTGGTGTTTATCGATCTTGATCGCTTTAAAGCGGTGAATGACAGCGCCGGGCACGCCGCTGGCGACGCTTTGCTGCGCGAACTGGCGTCGTTAATGCTGAGTATGCTGCGCTCCAGCGACGTGCTGGCGCGACTCGGTGGCGATGAATTTGGTCTGCTGCTGCCAGATTGTAATGTCGAAAGTGCGCGTTTTATCGCTACACGCATTATCAGCGCCGTGAATGACTATCACTTTATCTGGGAAGGACGTGTACATCGGGTAGGTGCCAGTGCCGGGATTACCTTGATTGATGGCAACAATCATCAGGCGGCTGAAGTGATGTCGCAGGCTGATATCGCCTGTTATGCCTCCAAAAATGGTGGCCGGGGCCGGGTGACGGTTTACGAACCGCAGCAAGCTACCGCACATAGCGAACGGGCGGCGATGTCGCTTGATGAACAGTGGCGGATGATTAAAGAGAATCAGTTGATGATGATCGCCCACGGTGTCGCTTCGCCGCGGATCCCGCAAGCGCGTAATTTGTGGCTGATTTCACTTAAGCTCTGGAGTTGCGAAGGCGAGATTATTGATGAACAAACATTTCGTCGTAGCTTCAGCGATCCGGCACTTAGCCATGCTCTTGACCGACGGGTATTCCACGATTTTTTCCAGCAGGCCGCAAAAGCGGTTGCCAGTAAAGGCTTAAGCATCGCCCTCCCCCTTTCCGTTGCCGGTTTGAGTAGCACCACACTGGTAAATGAACTGCTTGAACAGCTGGAAAACAGCCCTTTACCACCACGGTTATTACATCTGATTATTCCGGCAGACGCGATTTTAGATCACGCAGAAAGCGTGCAAAAACTGCGGCTGGCGGGATGTCGGATCGTATTCAGTCAGGTGGGCCGCGATCTGCAAATCTTCAACTCGCTGAAAGCAAATATGGCAGATTACCTGCTACTTGATGGTGAGTTATGCGCCAACGTGCAGGGAAATTTGATGGATGAGATGCTGATTACGATCATTCAGGGGCACGCTCAGCGGCTCGGGATGAAGACCATCGCCGGGCCAGTAGTTTTACCCCTGGTGATGGATACGCTTTCTGGCATCGGCGTCGATCTGATTTATGGCGATGTGATTGCCGATGCCCAACCGCTGGATTTGCTGGTGAATAGCAGTTATTTCGCGATTAACTGAGGGAGCGTTTGCCCATTGCCTGATGCGACGTATCAGGCCTACAATTCGTCCGTTCCGTCTGGTTGCCAGCCTTCCGTATACCAGATATGCAACAGCGCATAAGAACGCCAGGGCTTCCAGCGTTCGGCATAACGGCGGATTTGTGCCGGCGTCATTCCCGGAAATCGCTGTTTAATCAGATAATCATCCGGCAGAAAAACATCTTTCGCCTGCCAGCCACGCAAAGCAAAATAATTTGCAGTCCAGCGCCCGATACCCGGAAAAGTTTGCAGCGTTTTCATCGCCTGCTCCACATCGCCCGGTATTGTCATTGGTAAGGTGCCCTCCAGCGCCGCATTTGCCAGATGAATCAGCGCCTCTGCCCGTTTCAACGGCATACCTAACGCTTTTAATGCCTGCGGATCTGCTGCTGCCAGCCGCTGAGGCGTGGGGAAGCAGACATAATCCGGAAAATCATCCAGCCGTTCGCCATAAAGCTGTGCCACTCTGGCGGTCAATTTTGCCGCCATCGCCACGCTCACCAGCTGGCCTAAAATCGCCCGCACGCCCTGCTCAAAAGCATCAACACAACCGGGTAAACGCAATCCGGGCCGTGCCGCGCCTAACTTGCCCAACGCACCGTTAACAATCTGCGGGTTACATTGCAGATCAAACAGGCGGCTCATTTTCGCCAGACACTCTGCGGCAACGGGTTCTAAACCTGCACTTAAATTTATGTGCAGAGTATGGCTGGCTATATCCGGAATAGCAGTCACCACGCCGCGACATTCGCCCACCGCCAGACTACGGGCATAATAATCGTCAGCGACCGTTTCCACACCGTTCACCGCACGGGCGGCGAGAAATCCCAACATCCACGACCAGTCATACGGCGGCTGCCAGTTCAAGGTATACATCGCATCTCCTTGTTAATCCGCTTTCAGCATAAACGTTATTCAGACGCTACGCTTTGCTTTCATATTCCGGTTGTCGCGACGGCAACATTTCGCTAAAGTCACGCCCCTTCTTCACCGGCATGGGGATTATTTCGTGTTTATTGGTTTTGATTACGGTACAGCAAACTGTTCAGTGGCGGTCATGCGCGACGGTAAGCCGCAATTACTGAAAATGGAAAACGACAGCACGCTGCTGCCTTCAATGCTTTGCGCGCCAACGCGTGAAGCGGTAAGCGAATGGCTGTACCGCCATCATGATGTTCCGGCAGACGACGATGAAACGCAGGCGCTGTTGCGTCGGGCGATTCGTTATAACCGCGAAGAAGATATCGATGTTACGGCGAAAAGCGTGCAGTTCGGTCTTTCCTCACTGGCACAGTACATTGATGATCCAGAAGAGGTGTGGTTTGTGAAATCACCAAAATCATTCCTCGGTGCCAGCGGCTTAAAACCGCAGCAGGTAGCGCTGTTTGAGGATCTGGTCTGCGCAATGATGTTGCACATTCGCCAGCAGGCGCAGGCGCAGCTGCCGGAGGCAATTACTCAGGCGGTGATTGGTCGCCCGATCAACTTCCAGGGGCTGGGCGGCGATGAAGCAAACGCCCAGGCGCAAGGGATTCTGGAACGCGCGGCGAAGCGTGCCGGGTTTAAGGATGTGGTATTCCAGTACGAGCCGGTCGCGGCTGGGCTGGATTACGAAGCCACCTTGCAGGAAGAAAAACGGGTGCTGGTGGTGGATATCGGCGGTGGTACGACTGACTGTTCATTGCTGCTGATGGGGCCGCAGTGGCGTTCGCGTCTCGATCGTGAAGCCAGCCTGCTGGGTCACAGTGGTTGCCGTATTGGCGGTAACGATCTGGATATCGCACTGGCGTTTAAAAACCTGATGCCGTTACTGGGCATGGGTGGCGAAACCGAAAAAGGCATCGCCCTGCCGATTCTGCCGTGGTGGAATGCGGTTGCCATCAACGACGTTCCTGCACAGAGTGATTTCTACAGTAGTGCCAACGGTCGTCTGCTTAACGACCTGGTACGCGATGCCCGCGAACCGGAAAAAGTGGCCCTGTTACAGAAAGTCTGGCGTCAGCGTTTAAGCTATCGCCTGGTGCGTAGCGCAGAAGAGAGCAAAATTGCGCTTTCAAGCGTAGCGGAAACCCGCGCCTCACTGCCGTTTATCAGCGATGAACTGGCTACGCTGATTAGCCAGCAAGGGCTGGAAAGCGCCCTCAGCCAGCCACTGGCGCGGATTCTGGAACAGGTGCAACTGGCGCTGGATAACGCCCAGGAAAAACCGGATGTTATCTATCTGACCGGCGGTAGCGCCCGTTCACCGCTGATTAAAAAAGCGCTGACAGAACAGTTGCCGGGCATTCCGATTGCAGGTGGCGATGACTTTGGCTCCGTCACCGCCGGGCTGGCACGCTGGGCGGAAGTGGTGTTTCGTTAATTGAAAACTGGCTCAGCAACGGCTTAAATCAGCCTGCGCCTGAGCCAGTTTTTCTGCCGCCTGACGTAGCGGTTCCATCAACGGCATGGTCCGTGCTGGAGCATGAAGGCGGAATCGCTGCAACTCTGTCGCACCGACATTCAGCGCCGATTCCAGCCGATGTCGTTTGGCGGCCATTTTTGCCATTACCGCTTGTCTGTCTGCAGGCGTTACCGCTTCGTTCGGCCTGAACACAAAACGGCGTTCACAGCTCGCTTTCCAGTCGATAACCGCCTGGGTCAGATGATCACCAAAACCTTTCACTTGCTTAACGCTCCGTCGGGTAACATCCGCTGCTGTTTCAATACCAAAGGACCGTAACGCCGCTTTACGCGCAGGGCCAACGCCGGGAATAGAGGCAACATCAATAAAAAATCCTTCCAGAAACTTCTGCTTCTGCCGTTCCCTTGCGGTGTCGTGAAGTGCTACCAGAGCGCGTTTCTCTTCTTCCGGTAACCCGAGAATTTCGTCCTTCATTTTTTCGAGCCTCGCCCGTTTGGCGATAAAACCTTCCAGCCCGCCCAACTGCTGGATCTGGCTGACTAAATGGTCATAGTCCATTTTCGCGCGATTAAATGCCTCACGGCGTTGCTGGATTTCTGCTTTATAAGCTTTGCTTGTCAGACTGCCAATAATCCAGATAGCCGCCAGCACAGGAACCATAATAATATAACGCGGTTCTACCTGAAGGCCGCAAAGCAGCAGCGATAACGCTGACAGTGCGATCTCAATCAGAATGATGTATTCACGCCGTAACAGGCCGAAAGGAAGCGGCCTGCCAGTCGGTTGGAAATGATCGGGTAATGGTAATTGCAATGCTGGCGGTGCTACTGACGCCATCACCATCGCCCAGACTTTCGCCAGCACAAAATCACCACTGGTGGTAATGACCTCTTCGCCGAGATCAATAAAATAGATAACGCCTTGATTATCCAGAGCACACCACGGGCAGTCAGTCAAATGACCGGGGTAAACATGCATTGCCGAAACGGTACATTTCTTTAACTGTTGGCGTAGTAAATCAAGTGCCGCTACCCACGCTTTTGCCGTCGGACGCGCGGTTGCCACGCCACTTTCCGTGAATGCCTGCTGAAACATGGCTTCAACATCGCCCGGTAACATCGACAGCGGAATCGATCGTGGCGGCGGTTTTAAACCACGCCGCTGATTATCTGACGCGTAGGCATAACGGAAATGAGCAATATCCGTCTCCAGCACATTCCCCGCATCAGAGATAAGCGGCACACCAGAATAAGGATGCCGCCCACCAAACAAGACGTGAAAAATCAGCAACGCAAGGCCAAAATTATCGTGATTCGCGGTGCGTTCAAAGCCGACAAATGATGGCAAGGTTTGTAGCTCTGGCGGCGTAAAATGCGACACGCCGACTTCGCATAAATGCAGTGTACCATTGGCGTTAATCTGAAAGGAGTCGCTATCAATCAACACCACTTTGCTGTCGCGACCTACCATAAAGCTGTTCTGGTTTACGTCACCCACGACGTGCCCGTGCTCATGAACCGTAGCAAAAGATGAAGCAATATTGCGCGCAACATAGAGTAGAAAATCCCACGCACAATGAGGGTAACTCTGGCGACGATGTGCCGGGCTATAGATCATATGAATCGGTTCTTTACCAGAAACTTTTGGCATCATAAAACCGATAACTTTTCCGCCTCGTCCACCGTGAAGCGTTGCCTGCGGCCAGGCGACATAATTCAACAACTGCGCGTCAGCTGTCGCAGCCATAAAGGCAAGTTTGTCCTGTTTTAAGGCGGGTGGCGGCGTGTGATAAATCTTGGCGACGCTATCGACAAACTCCTCGATATCATAAACCGCACCTTCGCCGCCTTTGCCCAGTTCACGGCCTGGCGTAACGCACTCACCAGTAGCAGTATATAAAGTGGGTTTCATGGTAACCACATAGCCAGTGCCAACGTTTTATCATCATCCGTACGCTCGTTTACCGCCGGGCTGGACAAAAACTGCTTTAACAATTCAGGTAATAAATCGAGTTGTTCCTGCGTTGCTGACGCCAGCCCATTGAAAAACGGGGTAAAGAAAGGCACATGCGGAGAATTATCCAGCATATTTAACGCCAGCCGCTGGATACCATCCGTAAATGCTGCAACTTTATGCACACGCTCAGTGCTGGTGAAAGTTTCCAGTCTGGAAACGGCATCTTCATCGGTAATGAAGTGCGTCATATTGGCATATTCACCCACCATCGGCGTAAGCGGCAATTGCAGACCGTGACCAAAATCCACCACCACGCCGCCATCGCCAATCTGCATAATCAAGGTGCCATTAGCCGATGAAATCAATCCCAGAAACGTGCAGGCAAAATCGCGAACTGCTAATTCTTTGGCTTCCGCCTCGGCAAAAAGTCGCTGACGAATGGTCAGCACAATGTCCGTTGCGAGAACATCATTAAGCCCCAATTCCCCGCCCTGCACTTTTTGCGACATATAAGCCATCGCTTCATTGACGGCGAGCATCGCACCTTCGCCTCCCTGCGAGGCGCTACCTGCGCCATCAGCGACAAATACCGACAATAATGGCTGCTGGTCATTTAACCAGGCAACCTGCATCTGGCAGGCATCCTGGCAAGGCAAGTCCGCGCTGATGTGCGACGTTCCAACGGTTGATGCATAGACCAGACGCCAGCTCACACTGACGTCCAGCCTTTTGGCGCTTCCAGCACAACTTCCGTTCCCGGCGTGGAGCGGGAAACCGAACGCAGCGAACTGGATAACCAGCTAAATAGTTCGCGGAATTGTAATCCTTGAAGAGGCAAAGGCTGACGAACGCTGATTTGGGCCAGCGTCTTCATATCCGCCCCCTGAACACCGATGGAAAAGAAGGCAAACTTCTTATCTTCTTCCCCCTGAAACACCTTGTTGGCAGCAGCCTGCCACTCATCGGTTGGTGCGCCATCGGTAATCAGGAAAATCCACGGACGATAATAGGAAATACCATTGGCGCGATACTCACGTTTGCGCTCCTCAACCATATTCAGGGCTTTGGTAATGGCGGCGCCCATTGGTGTATCCCCATGGGCAAACAGGATGGGCGGGAAAAAATTAGCGGCACTGGTAAATGGTTGTTCCACATGCACCGGGCCGAACGTCACAATACCGAGTTCCACTCTTTTTAAGGCCAGCGAATCGGCAAGCAGCTCATCGCGAAAGGTAACCAATCCGGCGTTAAGTTCATTAATAGGTCTACCGTTCATAGAACCAGAAACATCCAGCAGCAAAATGCAGGGGCAACGTGGTTCCGGGTTACTGGCAAAATCGCTGGTGGCAAACGTGATTTGTTCGCTCATAAGAAATCCTTTCTTAGAGAATTATTGAGGTCCGGTATCATACCGATTGCAATAATGAAATAAGAGCAAACGAAGAAACTTTCAGAATTAGGCCCGGCGGCGCAGAAAATTTTGCTATTCGCCTCGCAAGAACGGAGAGCCGTCGATTGACACTAAGGGCGGAGTGACATAATTTCAGGAGTGAGGGTTAGGGAGAGGTTTCCCCCCTCCCTCTGGTGTTCTTAGTAAGCCTGGAAGCTAATCACTAAGAGTATCACCAGTATGATGACGTGCTTCATCATAACCCTTTCCTTATTAAAAGCCCTCTTCTCCGGGAGAGGGTTTCCCGTTTCAGCGTCCCGCTGAAATCGTCGGCTTACCTCCTTTCGCCCTGAATGCAGTCTATCGCTAACGCGTGAACAAAATAGTTTCCTCTGTGATTATTGCGTAACGACTCGCAAAGAATATTTGCTGGCAGGATCGCAGACTACAAAGCCTGCGGATTGACAATCTTATCGTGAAGGCATAATTTCAGGAGTGAGGGTAGAGCGGGGTTTCCCCCGCCCTGGTAGTCTTAGTAAGCTGGCCAGCTAATAACTAAGAGCACCACGATGATGAGTAGCTTCATCATGACCCTTTCCTTATTTAAGGCCCCTTCCTCGGGAGGGGCTTTCCCGTTTCAGCGTCCCGCTGAAATCGGCGGCCTACCTCCTTTCGCCATGCAAGCAGTCTATCGCTAACTTGCAGATAAAATAGTTTCACATGTGATTATTGCGTAACGTCTCGCAAAGAATATTTGCTGGCAGGATCGCAGACTACAAAGCCTGCGGATTGACAATCTAATTGTGAAGGCATACTTTCAGGAGTGAGGGTAGAGCGGGGTTTCCCCCGCCCTGGTAGTCTTAGTAAGCCGGGAAGCTTATGACTAAGAGCACCACGATGATGATCCACTTCATCATGACCCTTTCCTTATTTAAGGCCCCTTCCTCGGGAGGGGCTTTCCCGTTTCAGCGTCCCGCTGAAATCATCGGCTTACCTCCTTTCGCCCTGAATGCAGTCTATCGCTGACTTGCGGATAAAATAGTTTCACATGTGATTATTGCGTGACGTCTCGCAAAGAATATTTGCTGGCAGGATCGCAGACTGCAAAGCCTGCGGATTGACAATCGGACCGTGAAGGCATACTTTCAGGAGTGAGGGTAGAGCGGGGTTTCCCCCGCCCTGGTAGTCTTAGTAAGCTGGGTAGCTAACGACTAAGAGCACCACGATGATGAGTATCTTCATCATGACCCTTTCCTTATTTAAGGCCCCTTCCTCGGGAGGGGCTTTCCCGTTTCAGCGTCCCGCTGAAATCATCGGCTTACCTCCTTTCGCCATGCACGTAGTCTATCGCTAACGCGTAGATAAAATAGTTTCCTGTGTTATTACTGGATGGGTGCTCGCAAATGTGCCCGCCATTCAGACGATTCCCGATAGTGTTTCATAATTCCTCCATTTTTCTCCCTGATTGGCTGGCTACACTAGTATCATTCCGCGAATCGTTTCAGGAAGAGAAACTCTTAACGATGAAAAGCAGTTATAAATCCCGTTGGGTAATGGTAATCGTGGTGGTTATCGCCGCCATCGCCGCATTCTGGTTCTGGCAAGGCCGCAATGACTCCCGGAGTGCAGCGCCAGGGGCGACGAAACAAGCGCAGCAATCGCCAGCGGGTGGTCGCCGTGGTATGCGTTCCGGCCCATTAGCCCCGGTTCAGGCGGCGACCGCCGTAGAACAGGCAGTTCCGCGTTACCTCACCGGGCTTGGCACCATTACCGCCGCTAATACTGTTACGGTGCGCAGCCGCGTGGACGGTCAACTGATGGCGTTGCATTTCCAGGAAGGCCAGCAGGTCAAAGCAGGCGATTTACTGGCAGAAATTGACCCCAGCCAGTTCAAAGTTGCATTAGCACAAGCCCAGGGCCAACTGGCAAAAGATAAAGCCACGCTTGCCAACGCCCGCCGTGACCTGGCGCGTTATCAACAACTGGTAAAAACCAATCTCGTATCTCGTCAGGAGCTGGATGCCCAACAGGCGCTGGTCAGTGAAACCGAAGGCACCATTAAGGCTGATGAAGCAAGCGTCGCCAGCGCGCAGCTGCAACTCGACTGGAGCCGCATCACCGCACCAGTCGATGGTCGCGTTGGTCTCAAGCAGGTTGATGTTGGTAACCAAATCTCCAGTGGTGATACCACCGGGATTGTGGTGATCACCCAGACGCATCCTATCGATTTGCTCTTTACCCTGCCGGAAAGCGATATCGCTACCGTAGTGCAGGCGCAAAAAGCCGGAAAACCGCTGGTTGTTGAAGCCTGGGATCGCACCAATTCAAAGAAATTAAGTGAAGGCACGCTGTTAAGTCTCGATAACCAAATCGATGCCACTACCGGTACGATTAAAGTGAAAGCACGCTTCAATAATCAGGATGATGCGCTGTTTCCCAATCAGTTTGTTAACGCGCGCATGTTAGTCGACACAGAGCAAAACGCTGTGGTGATCCCAACAGCCGCCCTGCAAATGGGCAATGAAGGCCATTTTGTCTGGGTGCTGAATAGCGAAAACAAGGTCAGCAAACATCTGGTGACGCCGGGCATTCAGGACAGTCAGAAAGTGGTGATCCGCGCAGGTATTTCTGCGGGCGACCGCGTAGTGACAGACGGCATTGATCGCCTGACCGAAGGGGCGAAAGTGGAAGTAGTGGAAGCCCAGAGCGCCACCACTCCGGAAGAGAAAGCCACCAGCCGCGAATACGCGAAAAAAGGAGCACGCTCCTGATGCAGGTGTTACCCCCGAGCAGCACAGGCGGCCCGTCGCGCCTGTTTATTATGCGTCCTGTCGCCACCACGCTGCTGATGGTGGCGATCTTACTCGCCGGGATTATCGGTTATCGAGCCCTGCCCGTTTCGGCGCTGCCGGAAGTGGACTATCCGACCATTCAGGTAGTCACGCTCTACCCAGGTGCGAGCCCGGATGTCATGACCTCTGCCGTTACCGCGCCGCTTGAACGCCAGTTTGGGCAGATGTCTGGCCTGAAACAGATGTCGTCGCAAAGTTCCGGCGGTGCGTCAGTTATCACTTTGCAGTTCCAGCTAACATTACCGCTCGATGTCGCCGAGCAGGTAGTGCAGGCCGCGATTAACGCTGCGACCAACTTGTTGCCGAGCGATCTGCCTAACCCGCCGGTTTACAGCAAAGTGAACCCGGCAGATCCGCCGATCATGACGCTCGCTGTCACCTCAACCGCCATGCCGATGACGCAAGTGGAAGATATGGTGGAAACCCGCGTCGCGCAGAAAATCTCGCAGATTTCCGGCGTCGGCCTGGTGACACTTTCCGGCGGTCAGCGTCCGGCTGTTCGCGTCAAACTTAACGCTCAGGCGATTGCCGCCCTCGGCCTGACCAGCGAAACCGTGCGCACCGCCATTACCGGCGCTAACGTCAACTCGGCAAAAGGTAGCCTCGACGGCCCTTCTCGTGCGGTTACGCTTTCCGCGAACGACCAGATGCAATCCGCCGAAGAGTATCGCCAGCTAATCATCGCCTACCAGAACGGCGCGCCGATTCGTCTGGGCGATGTCGCAACCGTAGAGCAAGGTGCAGAAAACAGCTGGCTTGGCGCATGGGCTAACAAAGAACAGGCCATTGTGATGAATGTTCAGCGCCAGCCCGGTGCTAACATTATCTCCACCGCCGACAGCATTCGGCAGATGCTGCCACAGCTCACCGAGAGTCTGCCGAAATCGGTGAAGGTGACGGTACTTTCTGACCGTACCACCAATATTCGCGCATCCGTGGATGATACTCAGTTTGAATTGATGATGGCTATCGCGCTGGTAGTCATGATTATCTACCTGTTTTTGCGTAATATTCCGGCGACCATCATTCCCGGCGTCGCAGTGCCGCTGTCGTTAATCGGCACCTTCGCGGTCATGGTGTTTCTCGATTTTTCAATCAATAACCTGACGCTGATGGCGTTAACTATCGCCACCGGATTTGTGGTCGATGACGCCATCGTGGTGATCGAAAACATTTCCCGCTATATCGAAAAAGGCGAAAAACCGCTGGCGGCGGCGCTCAAAGGCGCAGGTGAAATCGGTTTTACCATTATCTCGCTGACCTTCTCGCTGATTGCAGTGCTGATCCCGCTACTGTTTATGGGCGATATCGTCGGGCGACTGTTCCGCGAATTTGCTATTACTCTGGCAGTCGCGATTTTGATCTCAGCCGTGGTGTCGCTGACCCTGACACCAATGATGTGCGCGCGGATGCTCAGCCAGGAGTCGCTGCGTAAACAGAACCGCTTCTCCCGTGCCTCGGAAAAAATGTTCGACAGGATAATCGCCGCCTATGGTCAGGGACTTGCGAAAGTGCTGAATCATCCGTGGCTGACCTTAAGCGTGGCACTCAGCACGCTGCTGCTTAGTGTTCTCTTGTGGGTGTTCATTCCGAAAGGTTTCTTCCCGGTACAGGACAACGGCATTATTCAGGGCACTTTGCAGGCACCGCAATCCAGCTCCTTTGCCAATATGGCCCAGCGGCAACGCCAGGTCGCGGATGTGATTTTGCAAGATCCGGCGGTGCAAAGTCTGACCTCATTTGTTGGCGTTGATGGCACTAACCCGTCGCTGAACAGTGCGCGTTTGCAGATCAACCTCAAACCGTTGGATGAACGTGATGATCGGGTGCAAAAAGTCATCGCCCGTCTGCAAACGGCGGTGGATAAAGTGCCGGGCGTCGATCTCTTCCTGCAACCAACGCAGGACCTGACCATCGATACTCAGGTCAGCCGCACCCAGTACCAGTTTACCTTGCAGGCCACGTCACTGGATGCGCTCAGTACCTGGGTGCCACAGTTGATGGAAAAACTCCAGCAGTTGCCACAGCTTTCTGATGTCTCCAGCGACTGGCAGGACCAAGGGCTGGTGGCGTATGTCAATGTTGATCGCGACAGCGCCAGCCGTCTGGGGATCAGCATGGCGGACGTCGATAACGCCCTTTACAACGCGTTTGGTCAGCGACTGATTTCCACTATTTATACTCAGGCCAACCAGTATCGCGTGGTGCTGGAGCACAACACCGAAAATACTCCTGGGCTTGCGGCGCTGGATACTATTCGCCTGACCAGCAGCGACGGCGGCGTGGTACCGCTAAGCTCAATTGCCAAAATTGAGCAGCGTTTTGCGCCGCTTTCCATCAACCATCTGGATCAGTTCCCGGTAACGACCATCTCCTTTAACGTGCCGGATAACTATTCGCTGGGCGATGCGGTGCAGGCGATTATGGACACCGAAAAGACGCTGAATCTGCCGGTGGATATCACCACGCAGTTCCAGGGCAGCACCCTCGCTTTCCAGTCGGCGCTGGGCAGCACTGTCTGGCTGATTGTCGCGGCGGTGGTGGCGATGTATATCGTGCTCGGCATTCTGTACGAGAGCTTTATTCACCCGATCACCATTCTCTCGACGCTACCCACCGCAGGGGTCGGCGCACTGCTGGCGTTAATGATTGCCGGTAGCGAACTGGATGTGATTGCAATTATCGGCATTATTTTGCTGATCGGTATCGTGAAGAAGAACGCCATCATGATGATCGACTTCGCGCTGGCTGCTGAGCGCGAGCAAGGCATGTCGCCGCGCGATGCAATCTACCAGGCTTGTCTGTTGCGTTTTCGTCCGATCCTGATGACCACCCTGGCGGCTCTGCTTGGCGCGCTGCCGCTGATGTTGAGTACCGGGGTCGGCGCGGAACTGCGTCGTCCGTTAGGTATCGGCATGGTCGGCGGTCTGATTGTCAGCCAGGTGCTGACGCTGTTCACCACGCCGGTGATTTATCTGCTATTCGACCGCCTGGCATTGTGGACCAAAAGCCGCTTTGCTCGTCATGAAGAGGAGGCGTAAGTGAAGTTTTTTGCCCTCTTCATTTACCGCCCGGTGGCGACGATTTTACTGTCGGTCGCCATTACCCTGTGCGGCATACTGGGCTTCCGTATGCTGCCGGTCGCCCCACTGCCGCAGGTCGATTTTCCGGTGATTATGGTCAGCGCCTCGCTGCCCGGTGCGTCACCAGAAACAATGGCGTCTTCCGTTGCCACGCCGCTGGAACGTTCGCTTGGGCGCATTGCCGGGGTTAGTGAAATGACCTCCAGCAGTTCGCTCGGCAGCACGCGCATTATTTTGCAGTTTGATTTTGACCGCGATATCAACGGCGCAGCGCGCGATGTGCAAGCGGCGATCAACGCCGCGCAAAGTCTGCTACCCAGCGGGATGCCCAGCCGTCCGACCTATCGCAAAGCGAACCCGTCGGATGCGCCAATTATGATCCTCACGCTGACATCCGATACTTATTCGCAGGGTGAACTGTACGATTTCGCCTCGACGCAGCTGGCTCCAACGATTTCGCAAATCGACGGTGTCGGTGATGTCGATGTTGGCGGCAGCTCGCTGCCCGCCGTACGCGTCGGGCTGAATCCGCAGGCGCTGTTTAATCAGGGCGTGTCGCTGGACGATGTGCGCAGCGCCATCAGCAATGCCAACGTGCGTAAACCGCAGGGGGCGCTGGAAGATAGCACTCACCGCTGGCAGATCCAGACCAACGATGAGCTAAAAACCGCCGCTGAATATCAGCCGCTGATTATTCATTACAACAACGGCGGCGCGGTTCGTCTGGGCGATGTGGCGACGGTGACCGACTCAGTGCAGGATGTGCTCAACGCCGGGATGACCAACGCCAAACCGGCTATTTTGCTGATGATCCGCAAGCTGCCGGAAGCCAATATTATCCAGACGGTTGACAGCATCCGGGCAAAATTACCGGAGTTGCAGGAAACCATTCCGGCGGCAATTGATCTGCAAATTGCCCAGGATCGCTCCCCCACCATTCGCGCCTCGCTGGAAGAAGTCGAGCAAACGCTGATTATCTCGGTGGCGCTGGTGATTCTGGTGGTCTTTTTATTCCTGCGCTCGGGTCGCGCCACTATTATTCCCGCCGTTGCGGTGCCGGTTTCGCTGATTGGTACGTTTGCGGCGATGTACCTGTGCGGATTCAGTCTCAATAACCTTTCGTTAATGGCGCTCACCATCGCTACTGGTTTCGTGGTGGATGACGCCATCGTGGTGCTGGAAAACATTGCCCGTCATCTGGAGGCGGGGATGAAACCGCTACAGGCCGCGCTGCAAGGCACTCGCGAAGTCGGTTTTACGGTGCTGTCGATGAGTCTGTCACTGGTGGCGGTGTTCCTGCCGCTGCTGTTGATGGGCGGATTGCCGGGCCGACTGTTACGCGAATTTGCCGTGACGCTTTCTGTCGCCATTGGTATTTCGTTGCTGGTTTCCCTGACGCTAACGCCAATGATGTGCGGCTGGATGCTAAAAGCCAGCAAGCCGCGTGAGCAAAAGCGACTGCGTGGTTTTGGTCGCATGCTGGTAGCCCTGCAACAAGGCTACGGCAAGTCGCTGAAATGGGTGCTCAATCATACCCGTCTGGTGGGCGTGGTGCTGCTTGGCACCATTGCGCTGAATATCTGGCTGTATATCTCGATCCCGAAAACCTTCTTCCCGGAGCAGGACACCGGCGTCCTGATGGGTGGGATACAGGCGGATCAGAGTATTTCGTTTCAGGCAATGCGCGGTAAGTTGCAGGATTTCATGAAAATTATCCGTGACGATCCGGCGGTGGATAATGTCACCGGATTTACCGGCGGTTCGCGGGTGAACAGCGGGATGATGTTTATCACGCTGAAGCCACGCGGCGAACGCAGCGAAACGGCGCAGCAAATTATCGACCGTCTGCGCGTGAAGCTGGCGAAAGAACCGGGGGCGAATCTGTTCCTGATGGCGGTACAGGATATTCGCGTTGGCGGACGTCAGTCGAACGCCAGCTATCAGTACACGTTGCTGTCCGACGACCTGGCGGCACTGCGCGAATGGGAGCCGAAAATCCGCAAAAAACTGGCGACATTGCCGGAACTGGCGGACGTGAACTCCGACCAGCAGGATAACGGCGCGGAGATGAATCTGGTTTACGACCGCGACACCATGGCACGGCTGGGAATCGACGTGCAGGCCGCCAACAGCCTGTTAAATAACGCCTTCGGTCAGCGACAAATCTCGACCATTTACCAGCCGATGAACCAGTATAAAGTGGTGATGGAAGTGGATCCGCGCTATACCCAGGACATCAGTGCGCTGGAAAAAATGTTCGTTATCAATAACGAAGGAAAAGCGATCCCGCTGTCGTATTTCGCTAAATGGCAACCGGCGAATGCTCCGCTGTCGGTGAATCATCAGGGATTATCGGCAGCCTCGACCATTTCGTTTAACCTGCCGACCGGGAAATCGCTCTCGGACGCCAGTGCGGCGATCGATCGCGCAATGACCCAGCTTGGCGTGCCTTCGACGGTGCGCGGCAGTTTTGCCGGCACGGCGCAGGTGTTCCAGGAGACGATGAACTCGCAGGTGATCCTGATTATCGCCGCCATCGCCACGGTGTATATCGTGCTGGGTATCCTTTACGAGAGTTACGTACATCCGCTGACGATCCTCTCCACCCTGCCCTCGGCGGGCGTTGGTGCGCTGCTGGCGCTGGAGTTGTTTAATGCCCCGTTCAGCCTAATCGCCCTGATAGGGATCATGCTATTAATCGGCATCGTGAAGAAAAACGCCATTATGATGGTCGATTTTGCGCTTGAAGCCCAACGGCACGGTAACCTGACGCCGCAGGAAGCTATTTTCCAGGCCTGTCTGCTGCGTTTTCGCCCGATTATGATGACTACCCTGGCGGCGCTGTTTGGCGCGCTGCCGCTGGTGTTGTCGGGCGGTGACGGTTCGGAGCTGCGGCAACCCCTGGGGATCACCATTGTCGGCGGTCTGGTCATGAGCCAGCTTCTGACGCTGTATACCACGCCGGTGGTGTATCTCTTTTTCGACCGTCTGCGACTGCGTTTTTCGCGTAAACCTAAACAAGCGGTAACCGAGTAAATGACAGATCTTCCCGACAGCACCCGCTGGCAATTGTGGATTGTGGCTTTCGGCTTCTTTATGCAGTCGCTGGACACCACCATCGTTAACACCGCGCTTCCCTCAATGGCGCAAAGCCTCGGGGAAAGTCCGTTGCATATGCACATGGTCATTGTCTCTTATGTACTGACCGTGGCGGTGATGCTGCCCGCCAGCGGCTGGCTGGCGGACAAAGTCGGCGTGCGCAATATTTTCTTTACCGCCATCGTGCTGTTTACTCTCGGTTCACTGTTTTGCGCGCTTTCCGGCACGCTGAACGAACTGTTGCTGGCACGCGCGTTACAGGGCGTTGGCGGCGCGATGATGGTGCCGGTCGGCAGGTTGACGGTGATGAAAATCGTACCGCGCGAGCAATATATGGCGGCGATGACCTTTGTCACGCTGCCCGGTCAGATCGGGCCGCTGCTTGGCCCGGCGCTCGGCGGTCTGCTGGTGGAGTACGCATCGTGGCACTGGATCTTTTTGATCAACATTCCGGTGGGGATTATTGGCGCGATCACCACACTGATGTTAATGCCGAACTACACCATGCAGACGCGGCGCTTTGATCTCTCCGGCTTTTTATTGCTGGCGGTTGGCATGGCGGTATTAACCCTGGCGCTGGACGGCAGTAAAGGTACAGGTTTATCGCCGCTGGCGATTGCTGGCCTGGTCGCAGTTGGCGTGGTGGCACTGGTGCTTTATCTGCTGCACGCCAGAAATAACAACTGCGCCCTGTTCAGTCTGAAACTGTTCCGTACTCGTACCTTTTCGCTGGGTCTGGCGGGGAGTTTTTCCGGACGTATCGGTAGCGGCATGTTGCCCTTTATGACGCCGGTTTTCCTACAAATTGGCCTTGGCTTCTCACCGTTTCATGCCGGACTGATGATGATCCCGATGGTGCTCGGCAGCATGGGGATGAAGCGAATTGTGGTACAGGTAGTGAATCGCTTTGGTTATCGTCGGGTACTGGTGGCGACCACGCTGGGTCTGTCGCTGGTCACCCTGTTGTTTATGACTACTGCTCTGCTGGGCTGGTACTACGTTTTGCCGTTCGTCCTGTTTTTACAAGGGATGGTCAACTCGACCCGTTTCTCCTCCATGAACACCCTGACGCTGAAAGATCTCCCGGACAATCTGGCGAGCAGCGGCAACAGTCTGCTGTCGATGATTATGCAATTGTCGATGAGTATCGGCGTCACTATCGCCGGGCTGTTGCTGGGACTTTTTGGTTCACAGCATGTCAGCATCGACAGCGGCACCACACAAACCGTCTTTATGTACACCTGGCTTAGCATGGCGTTGATCATCGCCCTTCCGGTGTTTGTCTTTGCCAGAGTGCCGAGCGATACGCATCAAAATGTAGCTATTTCACGGCGAAAAAGGAGCGTGCAATGAAGTTCTGGCGACCCGGTATTACCGGCAAACTGTTTCTGGCGATTTTCGCTACCTGCATTGTCTTATTGATCACGATGCACTGGGCGGTACGTATCAGTTTTGAGCGCGGCTTTATCGATTACATCAAGCATGGTAATGAACAACGGCTGCAAATGCTCGGCGATGCGCTTGGTGAGCAGTACGCCCAGCACGGGAACTGGCGCTTCCTGCGTAATAACGATCGCTTTGTATTTCAGATCCTACGTTCACTGGAGCATGATAACAACGAAGATAAGCCCGGCCCCGGTATGCCACCACACGGCTGGCGCACGCAATTTTGGGTGGTTGATCAAAATAATAAAGTGCTGGTTGGCCCGCGAGCACCGGTTCCACCCGACGGCACACGGCGGCCCATTATGGTCAATGGTGCGGAAGTTGGCGCGGTGATCGCCTCCCCTGTTGAACGACTGACCCGTAATACTGATATCAATTTTGACAGACAACAGCGGCAAACCAGTTGGCTGATTGTTGCTTTATCTACCTTATTAGCGGCGCTGGCGACATTCCCACTGGCGCGCGGTTTGCTGGCTCCGGTAAAACGACTGGTGGATGGCACGCACAAACTGGCAGCGGGTGATTTCACTACTCGCGTAGCCCCCACCAGCGAAGATGAGTTGGGCAGACTGGCAGAGGATTTCAATCAACTCGCCAGCACACTGGAGAAAAACCAGCAGATGCGCCGCGATTTTATGGCCGATATTTCTCATGAACTGCGTACGCCATTAGCGGTGCTGCGCGGTGAACTGGAAGCCATTCAGGATGGCGTGCGTAAATTCACGCCGGAGACGGTGGCGTCTTTACAGGCGGAGGTCGGTACACTGACCAAACTGGTTGACGATCTTCATCAGTTGTCGATGTCTGATGAAGGCGCTCTCGCCTATCAAAAAGCACCGGTAGATTTGATCCCACTGCTGGAAGTGGCGGGCGGGGCATTTCGCGAACGATTTGCCAGCCGTGGCCTGAAACTGCAATTTTCCCTGCCAGACAGTATTACCGTATTTGGCGATCGCGACCGTTTAATGCAGTTATTCAATAACTTACTGGAAAACAGCCTGCGCTACACTGACAGCGGCGGCAGCCTAAAAATCTCTGCCGAGCAGCACGACAAAACGGTGCGCCTGACCTTTGCCGACAGCGCGCCGGGCGTCAGTGACGATCAGCTACAAAAATTGTTTGAACGTTTTTATCGCACCGAAGGTTCCCGCAACCGTGCCAGCGGCGGTTCCGGGCTGGGACTCGCGATTTGCCTGAACATTGTTGAAGCACATAATGGCCGCATTATTGCTGCCCATTCGCCTTTTGGCGGGGTAAGCATTACAGTAGAGTTACCGCTGGAACGGGATTTACAGAGAGAAGTATGACCGAGTTACCAATCGACGAAAACACACCGCGTATTTTGATCGTGGAAGATGAACCGAAGCTGGGACAGTTGCTCATTGATTATCTGCGTGCCGCGAGCTATGCGCCGACGCTTATCAGCCACGGCGATCAGGTACTGCCGTATGTGCGCCAGACACCACCGGATCTGATCCTGTTAGATCTGATGCTCCCTGGCACCGATGGCCTGACGCTGTGCCGGGAAATTCGTCGTTTTTCTGACATTCCGATCGTGATGGTGACGGCAAAAATCGAAGAGATCGACCGCCTGCTGGGGCTGGAGATTGGCGCCGATGACTACATCTGCAAGCCGTACAGCCCACGGGAAGTGGTAGCGCGTGTCAAAACCATTTTGCGCCGTTGTAAACCGCAACGCGAACTTCAGCAACAGGATGCCGAAAGCCCGTTGATGATCGACGAAGGTCGTTTTCAGGCTTCATGGCGCGGTAAAATGCTTGACCTGACGCCTGCGGAATTTCGTCTGTTGAAAACGCTCTCTCATGAACCAGGAAAAGTGTTCTCCCGCGAGCAATTGCTCAATCATCTTTATGACGACTACCGCGTAGTAACTGACCGCACCATCGACAGCCACATTAAAAACCTGCGTCGCAAGCTGGAAGCTCTGGACGAAGAGCAGTCTTTTATCCGCGCCGTCTACGGTGTCGGTTATCGCTGGGAAGCCGACGCTTGCCGCATCGTTTAGTTTTAGCGACATGACTTTGTTAGCCGGAGATGGCGTTCAGATCAGATCCGGCAACATTATCCCACGTATGGTCAGCAAACTGACATTATCTCTCCGCCCTGGCAGGCACCAGAAAATCGCTCATACTTTAATCGGTAAACAGCACCTTTAGATGCTGTTTTCGATACGCAATTTCAATCAAGGAGTCATTATGGCTGGTTGGTTTGAACTCAGTAAGAGCAGTGATAATCAATTTCGGTTTGTGCTAAAAGCGGGCAATGGTGAGACTATCCTCACCAGCGAGCTGTATACCTCAAAAGCCTCTGCGGAAAAGGGCATCGCGTCGGTGCGTAGCAACAGCCCGCAAGAAGAACGCTATGAGAAAAAAACGGCAAGCAACGGCAAATTCTATTTCAATCTGAAAGCCGCCAATCATCAAATTATCGGCTCCAGCCAGATGTACGCCACCGCGCAATCTCGTGAAACCGGAATTGCCTCCGTTAAAGCCAATGGCACAAGCCAGACGGTGAAAGACAATACGTAATTACGATGCCGGGCGCGTGTTGTTGGCGTCCGGCGCTTTACCAGCTCCCCCCTACAGCGCTACAATGCCCGCCCTTAAAGTGGGGGCACTCCCCTGGCCGCTTCATCAGGTGAAGCGGATCTGACCTGTCATCAGAACGAGAGAATTATGTTTAAACCGGAACTCCTTTCCCCGGCGGGAACGCTGAAAAATATGCGTTACGCTTTCGCTTATGGCGCAGATGCTGTTTATGCGGGCCAGCCGCGTTACTCCCTGCGTGTGCGCAACAACGAATTCAACCACGAAAATCTTCAGCTCGGCATCAATGAAGCCCACGCGCTGGGGAAAAAGTTTTATGTCGTGGTCAACATTGCACCGCACAACGCCAAGCTGAAAACCTTTATCCGTGACCTGAAACCGGTGGTGGAAATGGGGCCGGATGCGCTAATAATGTCCGATCCAGGGCTGATTATGCTGGTACGTGAGCACTTCCCTGAAATGCCGATCCATCTCTCGGTACAGGCTAACGCCGTGAACTGGGCGACGGTGAAATTCTGGCAGCAAATGGGCCTGACCCGCGTGATCCTCTCTCGCGAGCTGTCGCTGGAAGAGATTGAAGAGATCCGCAATCAGGTGCCAGATATGGAGATAGAGATCTTCGTTCACGGCGCGCTGTGCATGGCCTACTCTGGTCGCTGCCTGCTCTCTGGCTACATCAACAAGCGCGATCCGAATCAGGGCACCTGCACTAACGCCTGCCGCTGGGAGTACAACGTCCAGGAAGGCAAAGAAGATGACGTTGGCAACATCGTACACAAGTACGAGCCAATTCCGGTGCAAAATGTTGAGCCGACGCTGGGTATCGGCGCACCAACTGACAAAGTGTTTATGATCGAAGAAGCCCAGCGTCCGGGCGAGTATATGACCGCGTTTGAAGATGAGCACGGCACTTACATCATGAACTCGAAAGATCTGCGCGCCATCGCCCATGTAGAACGCCTGACCAAAATGGGCGTGCATTCGCTGAAAATCGAAGGTCGTACCAAATCTTTCTACTATTGCGCACGCACCGCGCAGGTTTACCGTAAAGCTATCGATGACGCAGCTGCGGGAAAACCATTCGATACCAGCCTGCTGGAAACTCTGGAAGGTCTGGCGCATCGTGGCTATACCGAAGGTTTCCTGCGTCGTCATACTCACGACGATTATCAGAACTACGAATACGGTTATTCGGTTTCTGACCGCCAGCAGTTTGTTGGTGAGTTTACCGGTGAGCGCAAGGGGGACCTCGCGGCGGTAGCGGTGAAAAATAAATTCTCCGTTGGCGACAGCCTTGAGCTGATGACGCCGCAAGGGAACATTAACTTTACCCTTGAGCATATGGAAAACGCCAAAGGTGAAGCTATGCCGGTCGCACCAGGCGATGGTTATACTGTGTGGCTCCCGGTCCCGCAGGATCTTGAGCTAAATTACGCGCTGCTGATGCGTAATTTCTCCGGGGAAACCACGCGTAACCCCCACGGTAAGTGATTAATTTCGATTATTTTTCCCGGATGGAAAATTCTTAGAAACCGATCACATACAGCTGCATTTATTAAGGTTATCATCTGTTTCGCTGAAAAACATAACCCATAAAATGCTAGCTGTACCAGGAACCACCTCCTTAGCCTGTGTAATCTCCCTTACACGGGCTTATTTTTTATGCATAAGCCCTATCCCTGGTCACCGTCTTCCATTGACCACATCGATAGAATCTCCCTTCATAGCACGATGCCTTTCACATAACGGCATCGTGCTCGCCCAGGTTCCGGCTACGCACAGCCAGAACGCGCATGTTTGACGCTTACCAAAAAATATTCTCACTCTCCACATTTGAATGTCAGACGAGCGACGCCATGTAATCCTGCACCTTCTGTCTTCAGGTCAACTATCTGCATTTTTTTGCCCTGAGTAACACAGAAATGGGCTGCATCATTTTTTACTATATTTTCTGCACCAGATATTCTGCCCCTGGCTAAAGAAGCTTCGGCTTCGGTGTAGTATTGGTTATCGAGTTTACGCTGAATATTACTTTTATATGCAAGACCAAATTTACCGATACTTGTCTCATCATTATGCACAGCACAACCAGACATAATAAAAATACTAATTAATGATATAGCAGCTATCTTTTTCATCTCACCTTTCCCCATTAAATACCAACGACACTCTCTAGTGTTTAAATATAATAATGGCTGATTATTATATTTGAATAGGATTATAATAAATGTTCTGTACAACATTTCCTACATAAGTAGGAATTACAGACATGGTGGCCCTTCCGGGTAACCCTATGGGGGGCTTAAATATATTTTGAATAGTATATTTAAGATGCCACTGTTTAGTTGAATATTAGATATTTGCTCTTTTTTCAAATTTACTGGTGGCTACCGTTAATATTCGCTGTTCCCATTGCAAGCTCCTGGTGGTAACCACTGAATCCTCCATACTTGAACTGACTTTTTATCCTCCGACTTTCATCCTGTTTTGACTCCACCTTTTCTTTTCTGCTCTACACTATCTACAGTCCAATCATAAAGGCACATACGATCATGGCAGAATTTCCCGCCAGCTTACTGATTCTTAATGGCAAAAGTACTGACAATCTACCCTTGCGCGAAGCAATTATGCTGTTGCGTGAGGAAGGAATGACGATCCATGTGCGGGTCACCTGGGAGAAAGGCGATGCCGCACGATATGTAGAGGAGGCACGGAAGTTGGGCGTCGCAACGGTGATTGCCGGTGGTGGCGATGGCACCATTAATGAAGTTTCTACGGCGTTGATTCAGTGTGAGGGGGATGACATACCCGCGCTGGGAATTTTACCATTAGGAACCGCCAATGATTTTGCCACCAGTGTAGGGATTCCTGAGGCACTGGATAAGGCGCTGAAACTGGCAATTGCCGGTAACGCCATTGCGATAGATATGGCGCAGGTCAATAAACAAACCTGTTTTATTAATATGGCGACAGGCGGATTTGGGACGCGTATTACCACAGAAACGCCGGAAAAATTAAAAGCCGCGCTGGGTGGCGTCTCTTACATCATTCATGGCTTAATGCGCATGGATACTCTGCAACCGGACCGTTGTGAGATCCGCGGTGAAAACTTTCACTGGCAAGGTGACGCCCTGGTCATTGGTATTGGTAACGGGCGTCAGGCCGGTGGCGGTCAGCAATTGTGCCCGAACGCGTTAATTAACGATGGCTTGCTGCAACTGCGCATTTTTACCGGCGATGAAATTCTTCCGGCTCTCGTATCAACATTAAAATCTGACGAAGATAACCCGAATATTATCGAAGGCGCTTCGTCGTGGTTTGATATACAAGCCCCACACGAAATCACTTTTAATCTTGATGGCGAACCGTTGAGCGGACAAAACTTTCATATTGAAATACTTCCGGCGGCGTTGCGTTGTCGATTACCACCAGATTGCCCATTGTTGCGTTAATCACACTATTCTCTCTTGAACCAGGGAGAATCCGTAATGCCGGATGCGGTGTAAAAACATTATCCGGCATACAGAACAATACTACACCGTAATTAATTTCACCCGTGTCTTCTGCAATGCCAGTTTATCCACCTCTGACACAGCATCGTCGGTAATAATAATGTCGATTTTTTCGATTGGCAGTACCTGATTAAAACCGCGACGATTAAATTTCGATGAATCGAGAACGGCAATCACTTTATTTGCGGCGGTGACCATCGCCCCGCTAATCGAATAACCTTCATTAAAGGTCGTAATACCATTAACCGCATCAATACCATCAGCACCGACAAACATTAAATCGGCATTAATATCCTGCAATGAACGCTCGGCAATGGAACCATGCATCGAGCGTGTTTTATGGCGGACGGTCCCACCACAGACGACCAGAGTAATGTCTTTATTTTCGGAAAGGGCAAACGCCGCCGGGAGACTGTTGGTAATCACCGTGATATTTTTGGCGGTCATTAAACCTTCGGCGATAAGCATTGTGGTACTTCCGCTGTCGAGAATAACGGTCATCCCTTCGTGGATCATTTTGACTGCCGCCTGCGCTATTCTGTTTTTCGGCGCGCTGGCGAGCTGAAATCGCTCTTTAAACCCGACTTCCTGGGTCTCGGTTTCGCTATTACCGGACATTATTTTCGCCGCACCGCCATGAAAGCGCGTAACCACGCCTTTTTGTTCGAGAAAGCGCAAATCGGCACGGATTGTCGCTTCCGAGGCAGCAAATACTCCCGCCAGATCCTGAACAAGCACGGTTCCCTGTT
This sequence comes from Escherichia sp. WS338, assembly GCF_046486405.1. Lineage (NCBI taxonomy): Bacteria > Pseudomonadati > Pseudomonadota > Gammaproteobacteria > Enterobacterales > Enterobacteriaceae > Escherichia > Escherichia sp. WS338. The sequence goes on from NZ_JBJQLL010000002.1 coordinate 43,600, forward strand.
CATTCACTAATTGGATGATCTTATTCCTTCGCTCGAATGAATTCATCGTCATTTACCCATATTCAATTGTGGCTAGTGTAAACGAAGGGGGACCATTGGTGAATGATCTGTTTTGCACAATACCGGGCCTGCATCACGCTGGCCCGCGGTTTCAGGGAATGAGCAACACTTTGCCCGGCATGGCATTACGAGCGATGTCACGCACCGCCTGGGCGAAGCTTTCAAAGCTTCCACGGTGAGCGATTAATGGCTCCAGGCTTAACTTACGTTCTGTCAGCAACCGGCTCGCCGTTTCCCACTCCTGCCCCGGCCAAGGGCTGGAGTAGTTCATCCAACTGCCGATAACCGTCAGCTCTTTACGCAATATTTTGCCAAACGTTGCAGATGTTAAATGCAGATCCTGATGCAACGTGCCTACCAGCGCCAGTTGGGCATGAGGACCGGCAATCTCTACCGCCAGTTCGACGGTTTGCGGGACGCCAGCCGTCTCGAGGATAAGCTGATTAAAGCGCAGATCGCGTAAAACGCCCTGTATTTGCGGCGCGCTCATTTCACGGCTGTTAAATGTTTGCATCGCACCGAAAGATTTTGCCAGTGCCAGTTTTTCTGAGCTAATGTCGATAGCCGTCACACTCTTTGCTCCCAGCGCGACAGCGCACTGAATTGCCAGCAGGCCAATGGTTCCGGCACCAATAATAATAACGTTTTTATTCTCACATCCTTGCGCTAAATGGAACGCATGCAGGCCAACGGTAATCGGTTCAATAAAAGCGCCATCCTCAATAGGCATATCCGCAGGTAGTGCAAAGACATTGTTTCGCTTAACGACAATATATTCGGCAAATCCACCATCACGCCGTGAGCCAATAAAATCATATTTTGCGCACTGGGAATAAAACCCTTTCAGACACTCTGGACAAGTAAAACAGGGTAATAACGGCACACAGGCAACCGCATCGCCGGGGTGTAAATCATCAACACCGGATCCCACCGCATCAATATAGCCACTAAATTCATGGCCTAACGTTATTGGATAATAATGTGCACCATTTTTAAATATCCTGGGTAAATCGGAACCACATAAGCCCGAGCTGGCAATTTTTACCCGCACCTCATCCTGATGTTTAATTTCAGGAATGACGCTTTCTGCTACGCGCACGATACCATCAGTATCATTCACCACTGATTTCATAAAAACTCCTGATTGTTAAGGGGGATAACCTCCCCCTCAGGTAAAAATTATTCTGCGAGAACGACTTTCTCTTGTTTGATAAAGCCGCGCGCCCTACGCCAGGTCATGAAAATACCGGTGAGATAAATGGCGCCGATAATAATGAAACCGGGAATATTTTGCGGGGAGAAAACCTGAATCAGTAACCAGGTAATGGGAGAACCGCCCTGATCCATTGAAGCCACCATACCCCCGGCTTTTAACGCCCCAGCATTAGCCGCCAGTTGGGTGTGCAAACCAATAGTTTGCGTCGCGATCCACAGGGTGATGCTCATAATGATGACACCCGAGATTAAGGTGCGGAACAGATTTCCACGATGCACGGCAACTGCCATCGCCACAAAGAAGCCGATAGTTGCAAGATCGCCAAACGGCAGTACCTGATTACCCGGAACACAAACAGCAATTAAAATGGTGAGCGGGATAAAAATCAGGCTTGCCGATACCACCGCCGTATGCCCCAGCAGCAACGCCGGATCAAGGCCAATCAGGAACTCCTGACCGCCGAACTTCGCCTGTAAACGACTACGGGCCTGCTTAGCGATGGGCGTTAAACCATCCATGATGGGTTTAATCACCCGTGGCATCAGCAGCATAACTGCCGCCGTTTTTACCGCCAGCTGCAATACACCTTTGACATCGTAACCCGCGAGGATGCCGATAATCAGCCCCATCACAAAACCCACGGTGACCGGTTCGCCAAAAGGGCCAAATTTGCGCTGAATATCATCGGCGCTAAATTTAATTCGGTTAACGCCTGGGATTTTCTCGATGATAGCATCGACCAGCACCGCAATCGGCCCCATATACGCCGACGTACCGTGCGGAATAGCAATGCCTTCCAGCTCAAAGAAATTTCGGGTATCGCGGGCAAACCAGTCGCCGAGCTTATAAACAAACGCCGCGTGAATTACCACACCCGCCATCCCTATCATCCATGAACCGGTTGCCAGATGCAGCAACGCGCCGGTGAAGGTCATATGCCAGATATTCCAGATATCAACATTTACCACCCGCGTCATACGGGTCAGTAACATCGCCACGTTAACCAGAATCGCAATCGGAATCGCCACCAGCGCAATTTGCGACGCCCAGGTCATGGGTGAAGAGCCCGGCCAGCCGACATCGACCACATGCAGATTCAGGTCGAAATTTTCCGCCATCGCTTTCGCCGCCGGGCCAATGGAATCCAGCATTAAGCCAATCACAAGGCCAATACCAACAAAGCCAATCCCGATATGCAGACCTGCTTTAAAGCAATCGCCTGCCTTCATGCCTAATATTTTAGAAAAAATAATGATGACAATCGGCAGCATCACCGTAGGGCCGAGGTCGAGAATATAACGCATGACTTCTGAAAACATAGGTCACCCCTGTAAGATAGTCAGAATTTTATTTTGTAATGCTTCGATACCGACACCAGAAACAAAAGGCATGCCGTGAACTAACGGAATATCGCCAAAACTTCGATCCACCCTGGCAGTGGTGCATATCAAATGCACGCCATCCATATAGGTTTCTATTTCATTAACCCGACACTGGATTAATTCAACAGGAATATTATGACTCTGACACAACTCTTTAATTTCTTCCGCCGCCATCGTAGAGGTCGCAACCGCGCCTCCGCAAGCGACAATAATCTTGCGTTTCATAAATAGTCCTTTTTATTGTTACAGAGGGATTTATTCGTCTGAATCTAAAACATACTTTGTGAAGTATTCCTTTAACTGGGTTTCAGGAAGAGTGATTAGTGTCTCGACGATCTCGGGCTGTTGTAACTTGCCAAATAAACAGCGTAAAAGTTTCAATTGCTGCTGCGGATTTTCCACAATTAACGCAATCACCAACGATACCGCCACGTCGTTATCATCATCCGCTTGCTGAAAATGAACTTTATTTGTTGGCCTTAACAGATAAATGGCTGACGACTTAGCATGAATCGCCTCACAATGCGGTATTGCAATGGCGTGCTGCTCAAGCATTATCCCGGTAGGGAATTCTGCTTCTCTGGCAATTAATGCCTGTGGCCAGGTATCATGAACCACACCTTTCGCGAGCATCTCATTACCGATATGGGTTAAAACTTCGCTACGATCGACAAAAGAAATTCCGCTACGAACAAACAGGTTAGTCATATACCGTCCTTATTCCGCACAGCCGTAGCGATAGGCGCGCAAAACATCATAAATTTTATCCATAATCAACTGATGCGGTATTGCTGATAATTCCCCGGACTGAATGCGTTCAAATTGTTTAGGAAGATACTGACTAATCATGCCCAGAGGGATTTCCATGCCTTGCAGATTCACCATCATCGTTTCGACGCTATTTTTAATCCGACTATGCGGCCAGTAATAACGAATACGATCCGACAGGCTGTAACGAATATCCAGTAATGAATCGTTAAAACCCGTACGATAATATTTTTTCCAGTATTGCGGTTCGTCAAACATCACTTCTTCAATTACCGCCAGGCAACCGCTGCGATTTTCTGGAGCGATGAGTTCCTGCTCAATTTGTGCCAGCGCAAATATCGCCTCACGTAAAGCAAAGGTTAATGCCGGACCGACTTTCAAAATTGCAAAATGATCGCGAACTAATTCCCGATAGGCCGTCTGAGTCTGGTAATCGGTGGAATGCGCTTCATAAACCATTTTGGTTTTTTCTATCCATTGCGCCAGCGCCTGAGCTTCTTGCGCCTGATAATGAATAATATTGCTATGGTCAAATTCCACACCCGGCTGCACCACGATGGCAATCACGCGTGTTAACGCCTCTGCCAGACCGCGGGCAATAAACGCTTTTTGATGCGTGCGTAAAGTATTGGCGGCATCTTCAACCTGGGTGATATGTACTGACTGAATGGCGCTGGCCTCACCGCCCGGAACCGGAACTTCGGTGCCAATGACATAGCTCAGTTGCTCACGCTGGCAATCTGTCGCCACACTCTCCGCCGCGTGGCAAAGCACGGCAGCTCGTTCCGCAACCGTTTCTGGCGCTAACGGTATAGGATCCCCCGCGCAGGACATTGACGCATCAAGATGAATTTTACTGAAGCCGGCACGAACATATGCCTTTACCAGCTCGACGGATTTTTCCATCGCCGCATCCGCATTTTCTTGCTGCCAGCAGTTTGGTCCCAGATGGTCGCCGCCGAGAATAATACGCTCACGAGCAAATCCGACTTTATCGGCAATCGCAAAAACAAATTCGCGAAAGTCTGCCGGTGTCATTCCGGTATAACCGCCAAATTGATTGACCTGGTTTGACGTTGCTTCAATCAGCACTTTACGCGTGCTGTTGCGATCAAATGCCAGCGCCGCTTCGATAACCAACGGATGTGCAGAACAGACTGAACATATGCCAATATGTTCACCAGCTTTATGCCGGGCAATTAACGTTTTCATGTTTTTTCCTTGTTAAATGGCAGGTGCGTTATGCCCTGCCCTCGCAGCCACAATCGGCAATCACTTTGCTCACCACATCGCGCATTGCAGATTTAGCCGACTGCAAATAATCACGGGGATCGGTCGCTTCGGGGTGCTCGGTCAGGTAATTTTTTAACGCCTGCGAGAAGGCATTTTTCAGCTCCGTTGCAACGTTGATTTTGCATATCCCCAGTTTGATGGTTTGCTGAATATCCTTAGTCGATAACCCTGACGCGCCATGCAGCACCAGCGGTAAGTTCACCCACTGGCGAATGTTCTCCAGTCGAGAAAAATCAAGCGCCGGTGCGCTGGCATACATACCATGAGCCGTGCCGATGGCGACCGCCAGGGAATCAATTCCGGTTGCCTCGGCAAATTCACGCGCCTGAACAGGGTTGGTGTACAACGCATCGGCTTCATTGACTTGCACATCATCTTCCTGGCCGCCAAGTTGCCCCAGCTCCGCTTCGACGCTGACATCAAAGCGATGGCAAAAATCCACCACCTCTTTGACCCGTGAAATATTTTGCGCAAAAGGCAAATGCGAGGCGTCAATCATGACTGAGCGCACGCCAGAACGAACCTTCTGAGCGATATCGTCAAATTTCGTGTGATGGTCGAGATGAATTGCCAGTGGATGGTGATATTGCTTCGCCATCGCGCTGACCAGCGCCAACAGATTTTCTGTACCGGCATGAGTAAATGTGCCAGGCGTTCCGGCGATGATGACCGGCGCATGCAGGTTGGCAGCGGTTTCTACCACCACTTGCATCGTTTCGAGATTGTGAATATTGAATGCCGGAACCGCATAACCGCCGCGCTGTGCGTTGTTCAGCATCTGCTTTGTCGATACCACGTACATTTTCATATCCTGTCGTTTGTTTTCGATTTCAAAATATAATGAAATGATTTGTTTTTAAATGTCGAGATAACGATCACAAAAAACGACAATATGAAAATTGTTCGAGGAGTGAAAGGCAAAAAAAACGGCCTCCCGATAGGGAAGCCGTAGCAAAGTGCGCGTTATTTTATGCCGGATGCAGTGTAAACGCCTTATCCGTCATACGTGGCAGTGCTGGTCGTACAAAGCACATCAGGCGATAGTAATTTTGCTATCGAGATAAACGTCCTGCACGGCGTTAATCAGTTTCACGCCGTCAGCCATCGATTTCTTGAACGCCTTACGTCCAAGAATCAGCCCCATTCCGCCTGCGCGTTTGTTGATAACCGCAGTACGCACTGCATCGCTGAGGTCAGTTTCACCGCCTGCAGCACCGCCGGAGTTTATCAACCCGGCCCGGCCCATATAGCAGTTAGCTAACTGATAACGCACCAGGTCAATCGGGTTTTCACTGGTCAGTTTGCTGTAGACTCGATCGTCGGTATAACCGTAATTAATCGCTTTATAGCCGCCGTTATTTTCCGCCATTTTTTGTTTGACGATATCTGCACCTATGGTTGCCGCCAGATGGTTCGCCTGACCAGTCAGGTCGGCGGAAACATGGTAATCAACGCCATCTTTCTTAAAGGCGGAGTTACGCAAATAGGCCCACAGCACTGTCACCATGCCCAGCTCGTGCGCACGTTCAAAAGCCGCAGAAATTTCTTCAATCTGGCGACGTGACTCTTCCGAGCCAAAATAGATAGTCGCACCAACCGCCACCGCGCCCATATTGAACGCCTGCTCCACGCTGGCATACAGCGTTTGATCGTAGGTATTCGGGTAACTTAGCGTCTCGTTGTGATTAAGTTTGACGAGGAATGGAATGCGATGCGCGTAACGCCGCGATACCGATGCCAGCACGCCGTAAGTTGACGCCACACAGTTACAGCCCGCTTCGATCGCCAGTTCAACAATGTTTTTCGGGTCAAAGTAGAGCGGGTTAGCGGCAAATGAAGCTCCGGCAGAGTGCTCAACGCCCTGGTCAACCGGCAGAATAGAAAGATATCCTGTGCCAGCCAGACGCCCGGTGTTGTACAACGTCTGCATATTACGTAACACCGCTGGCGGGCGATTATTGTCAATCATCACGCGGTCTACGTAGTCATGTCCGGGGAGATAAAGCTGGTCAGAAGGAATAGTCATACAACGGTGCTGTAAAAGGTTGTCGGCGTCTTTGCCAAGCAACTGCGCAATATCTGTCATTACTATGCTCCCGTAAATTCCGATTGGATATCGGCTATGGATTGTCCTGGCCCGCCTTTTGCGGGCAATCATAATCCTGGTCGTTACGGGCGAGTTTTTCCATCTTTTGGATGTTTTTTCAGCGTTTTCTGTTGGCTCGATTCATCAGAAAAAATGTTACCGCGGTCAAGTTTTCACCGCAAAGGTATTTAAAAGGTATTACTAAGTGGTATTGTCATCGCGTACCTTACATTACCTGTCATGAAGGAATTAAAAGATGAAAACAACAGCAAAGCTGTCGTTCATGATGTTTGTTGAATGGTTTATCTGGGGCGCGTGGTTTGTGCCATTGTGGTTGTGGTTAAGTAAAAGCGGTTTTAGTGCCGGAGAAATTGGCTGGTCGTATGCCTGTACCGCCATTGCGGCGATCCTGTCGCCGATTCTGGTTGGCTCCATCACTGACCGCTTTTTCTCGGCGCAAAAAGTGCTGGCGGTATTGATGTTCGCTGGTGCGGTGCTGATGTATTTCGCTGCGCAACAGACCACTTTTGCCGGGTTCTTCCCGTTACTGCTGGCCTACTCACTAACCTATATGCCGACCATTGCGCTGACTAACAGTATCGCTTTTGCCAACGTGCCGGATGTGGAGCTTGATTTCCCGCGCATTCGTGTGATGGGCACTATCGGCTGGATTGCCTCTGGTCTGGCATGTGGTTTCTTGCCGCAAATGCTGGGGTATGCCGATATCTCACCGACGAACATCCCGCTGCTGATTACCGCCGGAAGTTCTGCTCTGCTTGGTGTGTTTGCGTTTTTCCTGCCAGACACGCCACCCAAAAGCACCGGCAAAATGGATATTAAAGTCATGCTCGGCCTGGATGCGCTGATCCTGCTGCGCGATAAGAACTTCCTCGTCTTTTTCTTCTGTTCATTCCTGTTTGCGATGCCACTGGCGTTCTATTACATCTTTGCCAACGGTTATCTGACAGAAGTCGGCATGAAAAACGCCACCGGCTGGATGACGCTCGGCCAGTTCTCTGAAATCTTCTTTATGCTGGCATTGCCGTTTTTCACTAAACGCTTTGGTATCAAAAAGGTATTGTTGCTTGGTCTGGTCACCGCTGCGATCCGCTATGGCTTCTTTATTTACGGTAGTGCGGATGAATATTTCACCTACGCGTTACTGTTCCTCGGCATTTTGCTGCACGGCGTCAGTTACGATTTTTACTACGTTACCGCTTACATCTATGTCGATAAAAAAGCCCCCGTGCATATGCGTACCGCCGCGCAGGGGCTGATCACGCTCTGCTGCCAGGGCTTCGGCAGTTTGCTCGGCTATCGTCTTGGCGGTGTGATGATGGAAAAGATGTTCGCTTATCAGGAACCGGTAAACGGACTGACTTTCAACTGGTCCGGGATGTGGACTTTCGGCGCGGTGATGATTGCCATTATCGCCGTGCTGTTCATGATTTTTTTCCGCGAATCCGACAACGAAATTACGGCTATCAAGGTCGATGATCGCGATATTGCGTTGACACAAGGGGAAGTTAAATGAAAACAGAACGTATTCTCGGTGCTCTTTATGGGCAGGCGTTAGGGGATGCGATGGGGATGCCCTCCGAGCTTTGGCCGCGCAGTCGCGTCAAAGCGTACTTTGGCTGGATTGACCGTTTTCTGCCTGGGCCAAAGGAGAATAACGCGGCCTGTTATTTTAACCGCGCCGAATTCACCGACGATACCTCGATGGCGCTGTGTCTGGCGGATGCGTTACTGGAACGTGAAGGCAAGATCGATCCGGATCTGATTGGGCGTAATATTCTCGACTGGGCGCTGCGTTTCGACGCCTTTAACAAAAACGTACTAGGTCCGACCTCGAAGATTGCTCTCAACGCCATTCGCGACGGTAAACCCGTTGCTGAACTGGAAAACAACGGCGTGACCAACGGCGCAGCGATGCGCGTCTCGCCATTAGGTTGTTTGCTTCCGGCGCGTGATGTTGATTCCTTTATTGATGATGTGGCGCTGGCCTCCAGCCCGACACATAAATCCGATCTGGCGGTTGCGGGGGCGGTAGTCATCGCATGGGCGATTTCTCGTGCCATTGACGGAGAAAGCTGGTCAGCGATTGTTGATTCACTGCCTTCAATTGCGCGACATGCTCAACAAAAACGCATCACTACCTTCAGCGCCTCACTGGCAGCACGTCTGGAGATTGCGCTGAAAATTGTGCGCAATGCCGACGGCACCGAATCCGCCAGCGAACAGCTTTACCAGGTCGTTGGCGCAGGTACCAGCACTATTGAGTCCGTTCCGTGCGCCATTGCGCTGGTTGAACTGGCACAAACCGACCCGAACCGTTGCGCCGTCCTGTGCGCTAACCTTGGCGGCGACACAGACACCATCGGTGCTATGGCGACGGCAATTTGTGGCGCGTTGCATGGCGTTAACGCTATCGATCCTGCGTTAAAGGCGGAACTGGATGCAGTAAATCAGCTTGATTTCAACCGCTATGCCACGGCGCTGGCGAAGTATCGCCAACAACGGGAGGCGATATGAGCGGCGCTCGATTACACACGCTGCTGCCTGAATTAGCCACGCGTCAGCCAGTGATGGTCGTCGGCGCGGCGGTCATTGATGTGATCGCCGACGCTTATGCCCTCCCCTGGCGTGGGTGCGATATCGAACTGAAACAGCAGAGCGTTAACGTTGGCGGCTGCGCACTGAATATTGCCGTGGCGTTAAAGCGCCTCGGCATCGAAGCGGGTAATGCCTTGCCGCTCGGTCAGGGCGTGTGGGCGGAGATTATTCGCAACCGGATGGCAAAAGAGGGCTTAATCAGCCTGATCGATAACGCCGAAGGTGATAACGGCTGGTGTCTGGCGCTGGTTGAGCCGGATGGCGAACGCACTTTTATGTCATTCAGCGGTGTGGAAAATCAGTGGAATCGCCAGTGGCTGGCGCGATTAACCGTTGCGCCTGGCAGCCTGCTCTATTTTTCCGGTTATCAACTGGCCTCGCCCTGCGGCGAATTGTTAGTGGAATGGCTGGAAGAGCTGCAAGACGTGACGCCATTTATCGATTTTGGCCCACGTATTGGCGATATCCCGGATGCATTACTGGCGCGGATCATGGCCTGTCGACCTTTAGTGTCACTCAATCGTCAGGAGGCTGAGATTGCCGCCGAACGTTTTGCTTTATCCGCAGAGATAACAACACTTGGCAAGCAATGGCAGGAGAAATTTGCCGCGCCGTTGATCGTTCGTCTCGATAAAGAGGGCGCATGGTATTTCAGCAACGACGCTTCTGGCTGCATTCCGGCATTTCCAACGCAAGTTGTAGACACCATTGGGGCGGGCGACAGTCATGCCGGTGGCGTACTAGCAGGGCTGGCCTCTGGTCTGCCACTGGCGGATGCCGTATTACTGGGCAATGCAGTGGCGTCGTGGGTTGTCGGGCATCGGGGCGGTGATTGTGCGCCAACGCGCGAGGAACTACTCCTCGCACACAAAAACGTATAGATCGCTGCGACAGTGGCTGATGCTGTACTCAATAGGCCGTTGCTGTTGGTCAAGCGCCACTTGCTTGATCACCAGCACCGGTATTTTGCTATCTAACTGAATATGTGACTGAAACTCGGCATCCGGCATCCGGGCGCTAACGCGGGAACGCGTACGTTGTGGGTAAATGTGCTGGCTGCGGAAGTAGTCATAAAGAGAAATCCCGATGGCATCAACATCATGAATTAAATGTGCCGGAACCCACGATTCCTCAATCGATACCGCCTCTTCATCGACATAGCGAATACGCTTAAGCAAAAAGACATCACTTCCCGCTTCGACCGCCAGCTGCTGCGCGACTTCTTCGGGACATTTCACGACACGCTTGTTAACCCATAGCGTATCGGGCTTTTTCCCGCGCAACACCACCTGCTGAGAAAAACCTCGCGCCTCTTTCAACGAGTATTCGAAGATGTTGTTGATCTGCGTGCCGTAACCACGCGAACGCGTCACCACGCCCTCTTCTTCCAGCGCCTGCATCGCCTTGCGCACCGTAATGCGCGAAACGCCGGTTAACTGACTTAAATCACGCTCACCGGGCAAAATATTGCCATGCTCCAGCACCCCGCTGCGCACGGCATTTTTTACCGTTTCGGCAAACTTAATATAAAGCGGCGTGTTATCCGCCGCTAAAATACGTTCGTTCAGTTGGGCAATCAGCTGGGTATGCGCTTGTTCCATTTGTCTTTTTCCTGCCAGGGAGTCTGGTGGGAGTATATCACTGCTTCTTATTTAAGGCGTTTCTTTAATCCCATCAACGAATCCCTGCAACTCCTCCACCGTGCCATTAAACACATTAAAATCCACCGGACCATTAATGCCATCTACCTGTCCACGGTCGGAATGCTGCCAGAAGCGCCAGGCCATTCCGTCATTGTCCGGACGACGTTGATAGTAGTGAGCCACCCACCACGGATATTCATTGAAATAGCCCGCCAGATTCGTGTGATAAAAAACGGCTCCTGAGTAAATAATCGGCTTTTTCCCCGTACTTTTTTCGACCATTTTTAGCCACTGACTTACCCGCTTGCGTAATTCTTTTGCCGATAATTTTCCCCGTTCTTCTACGTCCAGCACGGCAGGGAAATCACCTTGTGAGAAATCCACCGTTTGCAGAAATAATCGCGCCTGAACTGAAGCGGATACTGACGGGGAGAAATAATGATACGCCCCGCGCAGCAGGCCATTTTCGCGGCTTAGTTGCCAGTTACGCGAAAAATAGGGGTCCACCAGCTTTTCGCCTTCCGTCGCCTTAATAAAAGCAAACTGTAAGCGGATACCGTTGTCGCGCATTTTTGCCACCCGCTGCCAGTCGATCCGCTCCTGCCAGCGCGAAACATCTATTCCGTGAATGGTGTAACTGGCAGGAATGCGAATAGCGAAAGATTTAACCGGGCGATAACCGTAGAAGTGGATGTAGTCTTTAATCTGAATTGCTGTCGAATAGAAAAAATTCACCGTCTGACGCGGATAAATTGCAACGATGGAAATTAGCCCAAGAGCGCATAATAAAGCGGTGAATTTTTTTCGACTGGTGATTCTCAGCTGCATTGGTTTCATCCCTGAATGTCAGCGCCAAAGGCTGACAATAACCAAAGCAGCTATAGTACGGTGCTCACCACCAGGCGTGGAAGTGGTGAACCGGACCAATACCGTGACCAACTTCCAGCGTGTCGGCCTGGGCTAATGCCGATGAAAGCCAGCTTTTTGCCTCCTGTACGGTGTCAGTCCAGTTTGTATGGCGCGGGCGCAGTGCAGCCAACGCCGCAGAGAGCGTACAACCAGTGCCGTGAGTGTTTTTGGTCATAATGCGCTGTGCGGTAAACCGTTGTTCACCCTCGCGGGTAAACAGCCAGTCCGGGCTTTGCTCATCATCCAGATGACCACCTTTCATTAGTACTGCGCCACAGCCCATCGCCAACAGCGATCGCCCTTGTTCCAGCATTTCCTGTTCGGTGCGCGCGTGTGGCGCGTCGAGCAAGGCGGCGGCTTCGGGCAAGTTTGGCGTTATTAATGAAACCTGTGGCAATAATCGACTGCGCAGCGTAGCAACCGCCGAAGGTGAAAGCAGCGGGTCGCCGCTTTTTGCCAGCATAACGGTGTCGAGTACCACGTTTTGGATCTGATAACGTTGCAACCGTTCTGCCACCACTTCAACAATATCGGTTTCCGCCAACATACCGATTTTAGTGGTGTCGATTCGCACATCGCTGAACACCGAATCGAGCTGGGCGGCGACAAAATCAGGCTCAATGCGATACACCGACTGTACGCCACGGGTATTTTGCGCCACCAGTGCAGTAATAACTGAGCAACCATAAGCGCCAAGTGCCGAGAAGGTTTTAAGATCGGCCTGAATCCCCGCACCACCACTCGGATCAGTACCGGCAATCGTCAGAGCGTTAATTCGTTTCATGCCTGCACCTCCTGCGTCAATTGCCAGAGCGCATCAAGGAAATGTGGAACAAAACTGCCTGGCCCCTCGCTTCTGGCGACTGCGCGTTCTCCGGCTTGTTTCATCCAGTGACAGGCAGATGCGATATTTTCCAGCGTATCGCCTGGTAGCGCACAACAGGCAGCGACAACCGCCGATAGTGCACAGCCAGTTCCTACCACTTTGGTCATTAACGGATCGCCACCGTGAATGCCAATGATACGATGTCCATCGGTAACATAATCCACCTCGCCAGTGACCACGACGATTGCGCCAGTTTCCCGTGCCAGTGTTTGTGCAGCGGGTATCGCGTTAGCTGCGGCATCAGTGGTATCCACTCCCCGTCCACCATTAGCAACGCCAGCTAATGCCATGATTTCCGAAGCATTACCACGTATGGCGGTTGGCTTATGGGACAGAAGTTCCACACAAAAACGGCGGCGATAATCGAGCGCACCAACCGCAACCGGATCAAGCGTCCAGGGCGTTTGTGATCGTGTTGCTTGCTCAACGGCAGCACTCATCGCCTGTGCGCGTGGCTGCGTCAGCGTGCCAACGTTAATCAGCAACGCACTGGCGATTGCCGCAAACTGACTGGCCTCTTCGGTTTCGATGACCATCGCTGGCGATGCACCGAGCGCCAGTAAGGTATTGGCAGTAAAGGTTTGCACCACATCATTGGTCATACAGTGCACAAGAGGGGAATGTTGGTGAAAAAGGTGTAACGCGTGCGCAGATTGCGCTGAACTCAGCAGGTCGACTTGCATAGTTTGCTCCTGCCATAACGTGAAGAAGCAATGACCTGGTGGTCCGTGACTTCCCTACGCTGGCATTATCCAGATCAGGTGATACGGGTATTTCTCAGCCTTCACGCAGAAGGGCACCCCGAGTCGTTTGGTTGCGATGATAAATCGCAAAGGAGGATGGTAATGTCCAGCGCACGCGTTGTAAACGAGGAAAAACGGCAGTTTTACAATCGCGTTAATAAATTATTTGATATATGAATCCAGCACCTTCAGAACGACATCCAGATCTTCTTCACGTTTTAGCTCATCCCCCTGGTGAACGATGTGTTCCGTCAGATGACCTTTAATCACTTCCCGCATCAGACCGTTCACCGCGCCACGGATAGCAGCAATCTGTTGTAAAACTGCAGCGCATTCGTGCGGCTCGTCGAGCATTTTCTTGAGCGCCACGACCTGGCCCTGAATCTTACTGGCACGCGCTTTCAGTTTCTGTTTATCACGGATTGTATGAGACATGGCAACACCTGGTTAACAAGAATATGAAAAATCATAGCACTATTAATCTACTGGGGGGTAGTATCAGGTACTGGGGGGGGAGTAGAATCAGATTGCCGAATTAATACTAAGAATTATTATCATGACCGAATTTACAACACTTCTTCAGCAAGGAAACGCCTGGTTCTTCATCCCCAGCGCCATCTTACTTGGTGCGCTTCATGGCCTGGAACCGGGGCACTCAAAAACGATGATGGCGGCGTTTATCATCGCCATCAAAGGCACCATTAAACAGGCGGTGATGCTCGGACTGGCAGCAACCATTTCGCATACCGCAGTGGTCTGGTTAATTGCCTTTGGCGGGATGGTGATCAGCAAACGCTTTACTGCTCAATCAGCAGAACCGTGGCTCCAGTTGATTTCCGCAGTGATCATTATTAGCACCGCGTTCTGGATGTTCTGGCGTACCTGGCGCGGCGAACGCAACTGGCTGGAGAATATGCACGAGCATGATCATGAGCATCATCAGCACGATCACGAAGATCACCACGACCATGGACATCATCACCATCACGAACATGGCGAGTATCAGGATGCCCATGCACGAGCCCATGCCAATGACATTAAACGACGCTTTGATGGTAGAGAGGTCACCAACTGGCAAATTTTGCTATTTGGCTTAACCGGTGGCCTTATCCCCTGCCCGGCAGCAATTACCGTGCTGTTGATTTGCATTCAGTTGAAAGCCCTGACACTGGGCGCAACACTGGTCGTCAGTTTCAGCCTCGGCCTGGCGTTAACGCTTGTCACCGTAGGCGTTGGCGCAGCAATCAGCGTTCAGCAGGTCGCAAAACGCTGGAGCGGATTTAACACTCTCGCTAAACGCGCTCCCTATTTTTCCAGTCTGTTGATTGGCTTAGTTGGTGTGTATATGGGCGTACATGGCTTCATGGGCATAATGCGATAACTCAATCCTTTAGGCTTGCATGTTATCTTCAGCCCAGGATGATTCTTAAATCAGCTATTTCCGCTGACTCTCTGCTCGCTAAGGATGCTTTTAGGGCATCCTTTCATTTACACTTTTTACGAAATCATGGGATCACTAACAAAATATCGCTTGTCAGTTATATTGTATGGCAGGAAAGATATGCGACTGATATTACAGATCCCCAAAGTGGAGAGTTTATGACCATTAAAAATAAGATGTTGCTGGGTGCGCTTTTGCTGGTTACCAGTGCCGCCTGGGCCGCACCAGCCACCGCGGGTTCGACCAATACCTCGGGAATTTCTAAGTATGAGTTAAGCAGTTTCATTGCTGACTTTAAGCATTTCAAACCAGGTGACACCGTCCCAGAGATGTACCGCACCGATGAGTACAACATTAAGCAGTGGCAGTTACGTAACCTGCCCGCGCCTGATGCCGGGACGCACTGGACCTATATGGGTGGCGCGTACGTGTTGATCAGCGACACCGACGGTAAAATCATTAAAGCCTACGACGGTGAGATTTTTTATCATCGCTAAAAAAAAGCCCCCTCGGAGAGAGGGGGGAATGCAGACACCTTAATATTTTTATTATTAGCCACTTGCTCGTCTTGCTTGTTATTAGTCGTATTTCACGTTGATTAATGCGGTTGCCTCCAGTGCGCCAGATTTAACTTTGTTTGTATCGTAGACGTAGTAACTGGCCGTTATCGGAATTGAAACCGTTGTATCTGTAAGTTTTGACTTTGCCGCAATTTCTTTTAAATTTGTATATCCTTTACTGCTGTTAGTGATATTTAAAAGTGTGACTGGCGTACCATTACTTTCAAGAATAAATCCTACGCCATTATCTTCCGCACCTTTCAGGATCGTGTTGCTGTTGGTTAACAAGTCAGAACTTGATAAATACACCTGCATTTTCCGTGATGTTTGATTTTGTTGACCTAATAAATTTTTACAACGCAGAATAATATCCCCTTTTTTACTATTTATTGTTGTTTTGTTACCTGTGGCTGGTAATTGTGAAACGGGAATACTCTCTAACGTAATTAATAAATCGTCCGGTTTGCAGGTTGTGGTTATCGGGTTGTATGACAATGTCAGATTAAAGGAATAGACACCTGCATTTTGTGCCAATGCATTTCTGTAGCTATTTACACATGCATCCCATGACTTACCACCTAATAAACACAGTAGAAATTGTACTGCGGCACTCCCGCGTGTCGATGATGAAGCACTGGATAATGTCGCAACTCCATTAATCATTACTGAACCGCCGCCCCCCGCAGAAACATTCACTTTTGCATTACTGGCCGCAGGTGTCACCGTTACCGAATAACCACTGGTGAAACTGGTCTGATTATTTGACAACGTGATGTTGTTTTTATTGGTCCATTCAAAATGTAAATTTAATTTAATGGTATCGTTATAAAGTCCAACAATAATATCCGACGGGCTCATAGGGGTGATAGTATTTGTACTCACGCATGACGAATCATTAAAATTATGCTCATATGTCGCTATTTGTGTTTGACTAAGTGCAAAATCCCCCTGAACAACCAAATTGTGCTGAACAGATAACTCACTATAACATGCCGCATAGCTCACAGGCATAACCATCATCATTAATATAAATAGCATTATGCGAATTTTCATAGGACCACCTGACTATTACTGGCAAATATAATTTCTACTTTCATCAATCTCTTTACCGAAGGTGATTGTGCATGAAAGTCCTTGTTGCTTATTAATTGCCACATTAACCGATGGCGGTACTTCATTAGTGCGAATAAATAACTGACTTCCCTGGCCGACAACGCCAATATTATGACCATGGATATCATTGACTTCATAACCAAACGTTAATGGTTGCCCATCCGTTCTTAACGCTTTTATAAACCAGGGCTTGCGCTGATCGGTATCAAAATTAACCAGTACAACCGCGCCGCGAAAAGGGGCGGCAATTTTCCGGTTGCCACGTAATTCTGCTTCGCTATCGCTTTGCGACACATCCAGCATCAGGTGATTTTCCCGATAAGGTGTCATTCCGTCGTATACCACCACTCCATTACGGTTTGTTGTGCGATATTTTTGCCCATTGACATAAGCATCTTTAATTCCTGGCGCATTCATCACAGCAAACGTTTCAGAAAGACGGTTTGCCAGATTAACGCCACCCGACCAGGCGACAATGCCCCCTGAAACACTGGCTCCAGCCTGTCGATAAGCACTCGACTGACTATAACTGCCATTCACTGTCGCAACCGGCGCGTTCCAGGTTAAATTCGCCCCAGCTGTCGTTTCATTTCCCTGATACTGATAACTCAGGTTGACCCCATAGTTAAACTGATCCCGGCTTCCAACGGTTCCTGATAATCCCGTATTATTTGAGGCAACCCCCTGATCATCAAACGTCGTTGAGTTAGACATATATATTTGCCGACGAGGCGTCGTAACGTCATCACCCCAATCAAAGGGAATCGATATAAAAATATTAAAACGTTTCTCTTCATGATGATTCTCGTCATAAGCATGGCTTGCCGCGAGGGTATAGCTTATCCTTCGCAGGTTGTTGGAATAACTCAACTGATAATTCTTACTGCTGCCGCTACGCCCCCAGTAATCTCGCCATAACGTACTTAAGGACACAGAACCCCAGCCTTCTGGCAATGACTGACTCATATTGGCAGAGAAGCTATTTTTACGGCCAAAATCGTTCTGGTAATAATCGGCAATGTCATAGATATCGTTTTCATCACGGCGATAATTATCTTTATTGTTTGCCCATACGTGATCATTAAATGTCCGATAATCACGCGACGAATAACGCCAGGCCGCCAGACCAAAACGTGTCGACGTTTGGCTCACAAATTTGTTGTAGGCAATTTGATAACTTTGCCCGTCAAACACATCGCCGTTGTCTTGTTTACTATGCGACTTCGTGGCATCGACGGAAATGGCACCAATGCGTGTATTCCAGCCAGTCCCCAAAGTGAACGCGTAATAATTATTCGCGACCATCGAGCCACCATACAGCGTTAATAAGTTATTAAAACCATACTGATGACCCGCCTGGACAAAATCACTTTGTTTGCTCGCCCCTTCAATATGGCTACGACCCGCCACAAAATCATATTTCGACACGCCGGGTTGCAGCATATTTGGTACCGCTGCATAAGGCACCAGATAGGTGGTTACCGAACCGTCCGCCTCTTTCACGCTGACATCAAGATCTGCTCCACCTCCGGCCAACTGCAAATCTGTAATCGCAAACGGGCCAGGAGGAACCTCTTTCTGATAAACCACAAAACCATTCTGTTCAATAGTTACCAGCGCGTTACTCTGAGCAATCCCCTGCACCCGTGGCGTAAAATTTTGTTTCGAGTTAGGCAACATCTGCATATCACGAAACAACCGCACACCGCTGAAGCGAACAGAATCAAAAATATCGCTTGATGTGTACATATCACCCACACGAAGCGTGCCGAGAAGTTGGGCAAATCCACGTTCCAGATACAGGGTATTGCTTTTCCACACCCCTGGATTGTTATTTGTTTTACTGAAACTGGCATCAGAATGCAGTTGCCACCCCTGTAAATTTAACCCGCTGTTAAAACGTACATATGTACTCTTGCTATTACCGGACGCTTTATAATCGCTGTAATACTGACTCACATAATAAGAGGTATAAAACGCATTAATACCCCGCTCCCAGTTTTCTGGTGGAACATAGCCACTTTCCAGATCTTCCACCCAGGCCTGCGGGACACTGAAATCGAGACGAAAAACTCCGATATCCCAGGTATAGCTCCCGCCCTGAATAAGTTGCTTAAATGTTAAACATTGCTTACCGCTGGCAAAGCTATCGGTATTAATGCCTAACCGCTTGATCATTTCCCTTGATAAACATGTTTCTTGCGGGTTGTCTTTAACAATGATCTCATATTTCCCACGCCATTGCTTATTGACATAAATATCGATGTCATACGGCCCCGGCAAGGGCTGATTATCTTCAAGACGAATATTTGAAACCTGCTGGTCTTTCATTCCACCTATCATGAAATGGGTATCAAAGGTTTCTTCAGCTGCATAAGCTTCAATGCCGATCAATAACGCTACGATTGCTGATGCAAGTGGGGTCATTCTCAACATAGGCAGCTCCTGCAATTAAATTTTGTCACTAATATAATTGCCATGGTCATCGATAATGGTCAGATGCCAGTTATTTGCATTATTACTTTTGACATTAACACTCTGACTTTCTAAGGGGGCAATCATAATAGTTTCATAATTGACTTTGACATTATTAGCTTTGACATCCGAAATCGTCACCCAATTAGCTGAGTCATTTTTTATCACCAATCCATTGCCACTGCGATTTACCAGTAACTTTTTAAAGGTCACTTTATTTACCGGAGCAATACCCGCTGGCCGGTAAAACAACTTAATTCTGTTTTGCATCGCAAACTTCAGTGCATTCTTACCTTCTTGTTCTGGACTATTTGGTGGAATATCCAGAACATTCAGATAAAAAATACTCTCTTTATTAGTGGGTAGTTTATTCGGCATAATTTTAATTTTTACTTGCTGCCCGGAATTTGCCCCTATTTTTGCCACTGGTGGCGTTAACATGAAAGGAACCTGAATTTTTTCTGGTGGTAATGACGTATCGCCATCATCAATCCACGCCTGCATCAGCGAAGAACGGTTTCCCTGGTTCATCAACTGCACCATCACTTCTTTGTGCTCTGCCGGGTAAATAATACGCGTCCCGTAGATAACAATACCGGCATGTGCAGGAAGGACCATAGAAGAAATGAGTAAAGCTAATAATCCTTTCATCTTAATGCCTCTTAAATTAAAAGGCCGCCATGGAGATAGCGGCCATGTTAATTACCTGAAGAATCTTGCAATTTTATTTATTAATCCTGCGCCACACGCATAATCAGGGAAGATAACACATCACCTGAATTCACTGAGTTATCTGTCAGTTTCAGGTATTTTGCTTTAAACGGAATGGCATATTGACCGTCCGCTGTTTTATAACTCTCGATGTTGAAAGGTGCAGAAACATCCAGGACATCACTGTTATCACCTAAATAGAGATAGTAACCCACGGTATCGTTGCTACTGGCTATCGCCTTATCGTTGCCGGTTATTTTGTCGTTTGTGATCAACGAGAGTTTTACACCAGCAACTTCTTTCGGGCAGCTAATTTTTAACATGCTGCTGGTTACACCGACTGCATCATCATAGGTAGAATATTTAGCTTTACCTTCAAAGACAGTGGTTGGTACAGTTGGCATATTAATACTTACTGAATCGCCACCTGCTTCGAATTTACACGGAGATTCTGCAATATTCCCTTTAATGGTTAATGTTCCGGTATCAACGTCTGCGGCAAATACCCCAGCGCTCATAAAAAAAGAAGAAAAAACAGCGGCAGCAATAATTGAACGTTTCATAATATGCTCCTTAATAAAATCAATTTTTGGTTGTTAAGAGTCTGTATCTCTTGGAAACAAATTTCTCACACCCAAAAAGTTGCCGCAATGTAAACACATTGTTTTATTGATTTAAAGCAAATTAACCATTGCAATATAAACACAACAAATACTTAAGCACATTAAATATTTATCAAATCTATTAATTAATGTAGATTTCTATAAATGGTATTATTAATATCAATAAAAAAGCTTAAATCATTCATGTGAATGATTTAAGCTTTCTAAATCCAATTAAAACCAGGGTGGCAAATTAATCGTAGCGATTTAACACGATTCGACGTTTGCTATCGCTATCTGCAGCAATCACTTCCGTCGTTACACCTTTAACTGGCGAAGAAACCTGATGACGGGTATCAACATTATACGTTAACTGACCACAATGCTGTTGAGGTTGACCATTAACCATAGCCATACTGCATGTTGGGGGACTGATCCTACCATTAATCGTTAATGTAGCAGTTTCTGAAGAGAACGCGGGAGAAGCCAATCCATAGGCAAGAAAAATAATTCCTGACAGCCAGTACTTATTCATTGAACGTTATCCCTGTAGTAAAGGTTATGCCTGGAAAGAATGAGTGCATAACAAACTATAGCTGTACATCCACTACACAGCCACGAAGGATGATAATGAAGCATCGCCGGTACGATCAATCGACTTTGTAGAGTTTCGGACGAAGGTCCGCAGAATATTCGCAGCATTAAATAAGTGTTCATTAATGCGGCAAAAACAAATACACCGCATCAATGTAACATCTCTGCGGTGTATGAAGAATAATCAGAATGGTTAATACGCGTTAGACCGCGCGGAAGGAAATCTCGCCTGGAATGACTTCACCCTGCCAGTAGAGCTGAGCTGCAACGCGGTCAGCCAGCTGGCGGTAGATAGCGGTAAATTCGCTCTCAGGACGGCTGATAACCGTTGGCGTGCCTTTATCGAGATCCTCACGTAAGGAGATGTGTAACGGCATCTGCCCCAGCAGCTGCGTGTGGTATTTCTCGGCCAGTTTCTCTGCACCACCGGTACCGAAAATCGGTTCATGGTGACCACAGTTACTGCAAATATGCACACTCATGTTCTCGACAATACCGAGCACCGGAACTTCGACTTTCTCGAACATCACAATGCCTTTTTTCGCATCGATCAACGCGATGTCCTGCGGGGTGGTGACCACGACTGCACCGGTTACTGGAATGTTTTGTGCCAATGTCAATTGAATGTCACCGGTACCTGGCGGCATATCAAGCACCAGATAGTCGAGATCCGGCCACAAGGTTTCCTGCAACATTTGCATTAACGCCTTGCTCGCCATTGGGCCACGCCACACCATCGCATTGTCGTCTGTCACCAGATAACCAATTGAATTAGTTGCCAGGCCATGAGACATAATCGGTGCCATATGGGTACCGTCCGGCGAAGTTGGACGCTGATTTTCTGCACCCAGCATGGTGGGTATTGATGGGCCGTAGATATCGGCGTCCAGAATGCCGACTTTCGCCCCTTCCGCCGCCAGTGCCAGCGCCAGGTTTACCGCCGTGGAGGATTTACCCACGCCGCCTTTACCGGAGCTGACCGCAATGATGTTCTTCACGCCGTTAATTCCCGGCTGATTCTTCACGCGTTTTAAGGTGGCGATATTGTGCGACAGTTTCCAGTCGATAGCTTTCGCCCCGGTGATGCGCAGCAGTTCGGCGCTACATTGCTCTTTTAACTCTTCGAACGCGCTATGCCAGACGAATGGCATAACCAGTTCCACATGCAACGTGTCGTCCATCCAGGCGACATGGTGCAACGCTTTCAGCGTGGTGAGGTTATGCTTCAGGGTTGGGTGCTGAAAATTGGCCAGTGTCCCGGCGACCATTGCGCGCAAGGCTTCTGGTGATTTGGCCTGGGATTGTTCGTTCATCCCGACTCCTTTTTTGTATAGATAAACCATCAGCTGATAGTTTACCTGAAGAATATAGAGAAGTACTTACTTAACATTTTCCCATTTGGTACTATCTAACCCCTTTTCACTATTAAGAAGTAATGCCTACTATGACTCAAGTCGCGAAGAAAATTCTGGTGACGTGCGCACTGCCGTACGCTAACGGCTCAATCCACCTCGGCCATATGCTGGAGCACATCCAGGCTGATGTCTGGGTCCGTTACCAGCGAATGCGCGGCCACGAGGTCAACTTCATCTGCGCCGACGATGCCCACGGTACACCAATCATGTTGAAAGCTCAGCAGCTTGGTATCACTCCGGAGCAGATGATTGGCGAAATGAGTCAGGAGCATCAGACTGATTTCGCAGGCTTTAACATCAGCTATGACAACTATCACTCGACGCACAGCGAAGAGAACCGCCAGTTGTCAGAACTTATCTACTCTCGCCTGAAAGAAAACGGTTTTATTAAAAACCGCACCATCTCTCAGCTGTACGATCCGGAAAAAGGCATGTTCCTGCCGGACCGTTTTGTAAAAGGCACCTGCCCGAAATGTAAATCCCCGGATCAATACGGCGATAACTGCGAAGTCTGCGGCGCGACCTACAGCCCGACTGAACTGATCGAGCCGAAATCGGTGGTTTCTGGCGCTACCCCGGTAATGCGTGATTCTGAACACTTCTTCTTTGATCTGCCCTCTTTCAGCGAAATGCTGCAGGCATGGACCCGCAGCGGTGCGTTGCAGGAGCAGGTGGCAAATAAAATGCAGGAGTGGTTTGAATCTGGCCTGCAACAGTGGGATATCTCCCGCGACGCCCCTTATTTCGGTTTTGAAATTCCGAACGCGCCGGGCAAATATTTCTACGTCTGGCTGGACGCACCGATTGGCTACATGGGTTCTTTCAAGAATCTGTGTGACAAGCGCGGCGACAGCGTAAGCTTCGATGAATACTGGAAGAAAGACTCCACTGCCGAGCTGTACCACTTCATCGGTAAAGATATTGTTTACTTCCACAGCCTGTTCTGGCCTGCCATGTTGGAAGGTAGCAACTTCCGCAAGCCGACCAACCTGTTTGTTCACGGCTATGTAACGGTGAACGGCGCGAAGATGTCCAAGTCTCGCGGCACCTTTATTAAAGCCAGCACCTGGCTGAATCATTTTGACGCTGACAGCCTGCGTTACTACTACACTGCGAAACTCTCTTCGCGCATTGATGATATCGATCTCAACCTCGAGGATTTCGTTCAGCGTGTGAATGCTGATATCGTCAACAAAGTGGTTAATCTGGCGTCCCGTAACGCGGGCTTTATCAACAAACGTTTTGACGGCGTGCTGGCAAGCGAACTGGCTGACCCGCAACTGTACAAAACCTTCACTGATGCCGCTGAAGAGATTGGCGAAGCGTGGGAAAGCCGTGAATTTGGTAAAGCAGTGCGCGAAATCATGGCACTGGCTGACCTGGCTAACCGCTATGTCGATGAACAGGCTCCGTGGGTGGTGGCGAAGCAGGAAGGTCGCGATGCTGACCTGCAGGCGATTTGCTCTATGGGCATTAACCTGTTCCGCGTACTGATGACTTACCTGAAGCCGGTACTGCCGAAACTGACTGAACGAGCAGAAGCATTCCTGAATACGGAACTGACCTGGGATGGTATCCAGCAACCGCTGCTGGGCCATAAAGTGAATCCGTTCAAAGCACTGTATAACCGTATCGACATGAAGCAGGTTGAAGCACTGGTGGAAGCGTCTAAAGAAGAAGTGAAAGCCACTACCGCGCCAGTTACTGGCCCACTGGCAGATGATCCGATTCAGGAAACCATCACCTTTGACGACTTCGCCAAAGTTGACCTGCGCGTGGCGCTGATTGAAAACGCAGAGTTTGTTGAAGGTTCTGACAAACTGTTGCGCCTGACACTGGATCTCGGCGGTGAAAAACGCAATGTCTTCTCCGGCATTCGTTCTGCTTACCCGGATCCGCAGGCACTTATTGGTCGTCACACCATTATGGTGGCTAACCTGGCACCACGTAAAATGCGCTTCGGTATCTCCGAAGGCATGGTGATGGCTGCTGGTCCTGGCGGGAAAGATATCTTCCTGCTAAGCCCGGATGCCGGTGCTAAACCGGGTCATCAGGTGAAATAATCCCCCCTTCAAGGCGCTGCATCGACAGCGCCTTTTCTTTATAAATTCCTAAATTTGTTTTCTTGCGATTTTGTCTCTCTCTAACCCGCATAAATACTGGTAGCATCTGCATTCAACTGGATAAAATTACAGGGATGCAGAATGAGACACTTTATCTATCAGGACGAAAAATCACATAAATTCTGGGCGGTGGAGCAGCAGGGAAACGAACTGCACATCAACTGGGGTAAAGTCGGCACCAACGGACAAAGCCAGGTAAAAAGTTTTGCGGATGCAGCAGCGGCGGAAAAAGCGGGACTGAAGCTGATTGCAGAGAAGGTGAAGAAGGGGTATGTGGAGCAAGCGAAGGATAATTCTTTGCAACCTTCCCAAACGGTAACGGACTCTCTCAAGGTAGCTGACTTATCCACCATTATTCAGGAACAACCCTCTTTCGTAGCAGAAACCCGTGCGGCTGACAAAAATACAGATGCTGTTTTACCGTGGCTGGCGAAAGATATTGCTGTCGTTTTTCCGCCCGAAGTTGTACACACCACGTTAAGTCATCGCCGCTTTCCCGGAGTTCCTGTTCAGCAAGCAGACAAATTGACCCAATTACGTCGCTTAGCCTGTAGTGTGTCGCAACGGGATAATAAAACAGCCACATTTGACTTCAGCGCCTGTTCTTTAGAATGGCAAAACACCGTCGCCCAGGCGATCAGTCAGATCGACGGCCTGAAAACAACACAGCTACCATCACCCGTAATGGCTGTACTCACTGCACTTGAAATGAAATGCACAAGATATAAAGAGCGTGAGGATGTTATGGATCAGATTATTCAGGAAGGCGGTCTGGAATATGCTACTGATGTAATAATACATCTTCAACAAATATCTATTGAATGGGATTATGTCAACAATAATATTGTTTTCCTGTCGTCTGGCATTTCACCTGATTACTTGCAGCAATATTCCAGCTTTGAATTACGCCTACGTAAACATTTATCACTGGCGGAAGAGTCTCTCTGGCAAAAATGTGCACAAAAACTTATTGCCGCAATTCCACATATTCCAGAATGGCGGCAACCATTAATTGCTTTGTTATTACCCGAAAAACCAGAAATTGCACATGAAATTTCCCAGCGTCTACTGGGGCAAAAGAAATTACCCTCGCTTGAGTGGCTAAAAATAGTGGCGACTGATGAGCACATTCTTGCCTCATTAGAAAAATATCACGAGCCATATGCCATTTTTGATGATTACTATTGTGGTGCGATATGGTCAGCCACCGTATTACAGGAGCAAGGTGTTACAGCCCTGCCCCGATTTGCTCCCTATGCCGCAAGTGACTACTGCGCCGATGTGTTGCGTCATATCAATCATCCGTTCGCATTAACACTGCTTATACGTGTAGCCGGGCATACTAAACGCTGTCACGATCGAATGACGAAAGCCTGCGCTGCGTTCCCACACGCAGCACTGGCAGCACTGGCGGAACTTCTAGTGCAAAAAGAAGAGAATAGTTGGCGCATTATGCTAATGACGATGCTTATCTCGCAACCGACACTAGCAGAACAGGTCATTCCCTGGCTTTCGACACCCGCAGTTGCAGTGCTGAAATCATGTCAGCAACAACTGACACAGCCCTCAAACCATGCCAGCGCCGATCTACTGCCGGCCATAGTAGTCTCCCCACCATGGCTTTCGAAAAAGAAAAAATCGCCGATTCCGGTGCTGGATTTAGCACCGCTCAACCTCGAATCCATATGCACAATAACCGACACAGAAGCTAAAGAGTTTCAAACTCATTGGGACTGGGAACCGCATAAGCCAAGTGAAGGTGCTAAAAATTTCCTTTACTCGCTGGGGTATCGCCGCTGGGATTTTGACACATATAAATATATCGGCGCTTCTGACTCGGCAATTGACGCATGGGAACGTGAGGACTTCGCTACACTCATCCAAATGTTTAAAGCCCACCATGCACCGTATCAGGGGGAGTGGCATCTCAACTCACTTCCCTTTTTACCTATGCAAAAAGCGATTAAGCTATGGGAATTTCTCAGCAAAGAGCCGCATACCGCGATAAAACCAGTCATGCTTTATTTGCGACTGGCAGGTATGAGTGGTTTTCTACACTCGTTTTCACGCTACCCTCAAGAAGGTTTTGCGGTTGCTAATTATTTTGCCGCAACGGAACTGGCACCTGCCGTCGCCCGCGCCTTCAACAAACTCAAAACATTACGACAAGACGCCAGTAGCTGGCTGCTGAAATACCCGGAACACGCCATTACCGGCCTGCTGCCTGCAGCGCTCGGCAAAACCGGTGAAGCACAGGACAACGCCCGTGCTGCCTTGCGTATGCTTACTGAAAACGGTCATCAGCCATTGCTGCAAGAAATCGCCCGGCGTTATAACCAGCCGGAAGTAACCGATGCGGTGAACGCTCTCCTTGCGCTCGATCCCTTAGATAATCACCCGACAAAAATCCCCACTCTTCCGACCTTTTATCAGCCATCGCTCTGGACGCGCCCGTTATTAAAAGCAAACGCCCAATCACTGCCTGATAGCGCACTCCTCCACCTCGGTGAAATGCTCCGCTTCCCTCAGGAAGAGGCACTGTATCCAGGATTATTGCAGGTGAAAGATGCCTGTACCACCGACTCATTGGCTGAATTTGCCTGGGATCTGTTTACCGCCTGGCAGACCGCTGGCGCGCCGTCGAAAGAGAGTTGGGCGTTCACTGCGTTAGGCGTTCTCGGTAACGATGACACCGCCCGCAAACTGACGCCATTAATCCGTGCCTGGCCTGGTGAATCTCAGCATAAACGTGCCACCGTTGGGTTGGATATCCTCGCCGCTATCGGTAGTGATATCGCCCTGATGCAGCTTAACGGCATCGCCCAGAAACTGAAATTCAAAGCATTACAGGAGCGGGCAAAAGAAAAAATAGCCAACATTGCCGAGAGCCGCGAACTCACGGTGGCGGAGCTTGAAGATCGGTTAGCACCGGATCTCGGTCTGGATGATAACGGTTCGTTGCTGCTGGATTTCGGCCCACGCCAGTTCACCGTCAGCTTTGATGAAACCTTAAAACCGTTTGTGCGTGACGCTTCCGGCAGTCGTCTGAAAGACCTGCCCAAACCAAACAAAAGCGATGATGAATTACAGGCGAACAATGCTGTTAACCGCTACAAATTGCTGAAAAAAGATGCGCGTACCGTCGCCGCCCAGCAGGTAGCAAGGCTGGAATCCGCCATGTGCCTGCGTCGCCGCTGGTCACCGGAAAACTTTCAGCTCTTCCTGGTTGAGCATCCGCTGGTCCGCCACTTAACCCGCCGTCTGATTTGGGGCGTTTATAGCGCCGAAAACCAGCTACTGGCTTGCTTTCGCGTAGCGGAAGATAACAGCTACAGCACCGCTGACGATGATCTTTTCACCCTGCCGGAAGGCGATATCTCTATTGGTATTCCTCACGTTCTGGAAATATCACCGACGGATGCTGCCGCCTTCGGGCAGCTTTTTGCCGACTACGAACTGTTACCACCGTTCCGCCAGCTTGATCGTAACAGTTACGCGCTGACAGAAGCCGAGCGCAATGCCAGCGAACTGACACGCTGGGCAGGCAGAAAATGCCCGAGTGGTCGGGTAATGGGGCTGGCAAATAAAGGCTGGATGCGTGGTGAACCGCAGGACGGTGGCTGGATCGGCTGGATGATCAAACCTCTGGGCCGCTGGTCGTTAATCATGGAAATCGATGAAGGTTTTGCGGTCGGCATGTCGCCAGCCGAACTCAGTGCCGAGCAACTCTTAAGCAAGCTGTGGCTATGGGAAGGCAAAGCGGAAAGCTATGGCTGGGGGAGTAATTCAACACAGGAAGCGCAGTTCTCCGTACTCGATGCCATCACCGCCAGCGAGCTAATTAACGATATTGAAGCCCTGTTTGAATAAGGAAAGAGCATGGACAAGGAATTACCGTGGCTGGCGGATAACGCCCAACTGGAACTGAAATATAAAAAAGGCAAAACACCACTCAGCCATCGCAATTGGCCAGGCGAACCGGTACCTGTTATCACTGAAAACATCATTCAGACACTGGGTGATGAATTGCTACAAAAAGCAGAGAAGAAAAAAAACATTGTCTGGCGTTATGAAAACTTTTCACTGGAGTGGCAGTCCGCCATCACGCAGGCCATCAACTTGATCGGCGAACACAAACCCTCAATCACGGCCCGGACAATGGCGGCGCTAGCCTGTATCGCGCAAAATGATAGCCAACAGTTGCTCGACGAAATCGTCCAACACGAGGGGCTGGAATATGCAACTGAGGTGGTGATTGCACGCCAGTTTATTGTACGGTGTTATGAGAGTGATCCTCTGGTAGTAACATTGCAATATCAGAACGAGGACTATGGCTATGGTTATCGCTCAGAAACCTATAACGAATTCGATCTCCGATTGCGTAAGCATCTCTCTCTGGCAGAGGAAAGCTGCTGGCAGCGTTGCGCCGACAAACTCATTGCCGCACTGCCAGGAATAACCAAAGTTCGCCGCCCTTTTATTGCGCTGAACCTCCCGGAAAAACCCGAAATCGCCAACGAGCTGGTAAGCCTTGAATGTTCGCAAACTCATTTTCGCTCAAAAGAGTGGTTAAAAGTTGTTGCTGATGACCCTAAGGCGGTGAAAGAACTCGCACGTTACTGGAGCCAGGATATATTTAGCGATCGAGAAGCCAGCTACATGTCGCATGAAAACCACTTCGGCTACGCGGCCTGCGCTGCCCTTTTGCGCGAACAAGGACTGGCAGCCGTTCCGCGCCTCGCGATGTATGCACATAAAGAAGATTGCGGCAGTCTGCTGGTACAAATTAACCATCCGCAAGTCATCCGCACCTTGCTACTGGTGGCTGATAAAAACAAACCCAGCCTGCAACGTGTGGCTAAATACAGTAAAAACTTCCCCCATGCGACGCTCGCCGCACTGGCAGAACTGCTGGCGTTAAAAGCCCCCCCTGCGCGCCCTGGTTATCCCATCATCGAAGACCAAAAGCTGCCTGCACAGCAAAAAGCACGTGATGAATACTGGCATACGCTGTTACAAACGCTGATGGCATCGCAGCCACAACTGGCAGAAGAGGTGATGCCGTGGTTAAGTACTCAAGCCCGGGCAGTGCTGAATAGTTATTTATCGGCACCGCCCAAAACGGTTATTGATAGCACCGATAACAGCCAAATGCCTGAAATCCTCGTTTCACCACCGTGGCGTAGTAAGAAAAAAATGACAGCTCCACGTCTTGATTTGGCACCGCTCGAATTAACCCCGCAAGTTTACTGGCAACCAGGCGAACAAGAGAGGCTTGCCTCCACTGAGTCTGCCCGTTATTTCAGCACGGAATCTCTTGCTGAACGCATGGAACAAAAAAGTGGACGAGTTGTATTACAGGAACTGGGTTTTGGGGATGATGTATGGCTGTTTCTGAATTATATACTCCCCGGAAAACTGGATGCTGCACGCAATTCACTCATTGTTCAGTGGCATTACTACCCAGGGCGGGTTGAAGAGATCATGAATGGCTGGAGCTCCCCGGAAGCTCAATTAGCAGAACAGGCGCTTCGCAGCGGTCACGTAGAAGTGTTAATTAACATATGGGAAAATGACAGCTACTCACGTTATCGTCCGGAAAAGAGTGTCTGGAACCTGTATTTATTGGCACAGTTGCCGCGTGAGATGGCTTTGCCTTTCTGGCTACGTATCAATGAGAAAAAGCATCTGTCTGCGGGTGAGGACTATTTTCTCAGTATCTTCGGATTGGATGCTCTACCAGGTCTGCTGTTGGCTTTTTCACATCGTCCAAAAGAAACATTTCCGTTAATTTTAAATTTTGGCGCAACAGAACTGGCCCTGCCCGTTGCCCGCGTCTGGCGACGTTTCGCGGCGCAGCGTGATCTGGCCCGCCAGTGGATTTTACAATGGCCGGAACATACGGCTACTGCACTTATCCCTCTTGTCTTCACCAAACCCAGCGATAATAGCGAAGCTGCATTACTTGCCCTACGTTTACTTTACGAACAGGGACATGGTGAATTGCTGCAAACCGCGGCAAACCGCTGGCAGCGTACAGATGTATGGCCTGCCCTGGAGCATTTACTTAAACAGAGTCCAATAGAGATTTACCCGGCACGCATGCCAAAAGCCCCTGATTTCTGGCATCCGCTAATGTGGTCCAGGCCGCGCCTAATCATTAATCATCAACTTATTACCGATGACGCTCTGGAAATTATCGGCGAAATGCTGCGCTTTACCCAGGGGGGACGTTTTCATAGCGGGCTGGAACAACTGAAAACGTTCTGCCAGCCGCAAACGCTGGCAGCTTTTGCCTGGGATCTCTTCACTGCGTGGCAACAAGCTGGTGCCCCCGCAAAAGACAACTGGGCATTTCTGGCGTTAAGTCTCTTTGGTGACGAAAGCACGGCACGGGATCTAACGACACAGATCCTCGCCTGGCCACAAGAAGGCAAATCTACCCGTGCTGTCAGTGGCCTGAACATCCTTACCCTGATGAATAATGATATGGCGCTGATACAGCTGCATCATATATCGCAACGGGCGAAATCCCGCCCCTTACGTGATAACGCGGCGGAATTTCTTCAGGTGGTCGCAGAAAATCGCGGGCTAAGCCAGGAAGAGTTAGCGGACAGATTAGTCCCAACACTGGGCCTTGATGATCCGCAGGCGTTGAGTTTTGATTTTGGTCCCCGGCAGTTTACCGTTCGCTTCGATGAAAACCTTAACCCGGTTATCTTTGATCAGCAAAACGTTCGCCAGAAAAGCGTTCCCCGGTTGCGCACCGATGACGATCAACTGAAAGCGCCGAGGCACTGGCCCGATTAAAAGGGCTAAAAAAAGATACGACTCAGGTGAGCAAAAACCTGCTCCCCCGTCTTGAAGCTGCCCTGCGTACCACCCGACGCTGGTCGCTGGCAGATTTTCATTCTCTGTTTGTTAATCATCCCTTTACCCGTCTGGTTACCCAGCGATTAATATGGGGCGTGTATCCGGCAAATGAACCGCGTCGTTTACTCAACGCCTTTCGTGTGGCCGCAGAGGGGGAGTTCTGCAATGCGCAAGATGAGCCCATTGACCTGCCTGCGGATGCTCTGATTGGCATTGCCCACCCGTTAGAAATGACAGAAGGAATGCGCAGTGAATTTGCACAGCTTTTTGCCGATTACGAAATTATGCCGCCTTTTCGCCAGTTGGCGCGGCGCACGGTGCTGCTCACACCTGACGAGTCAACCAGTAACAGCCTGACTCGCTGGGAAGGTAAATCCGCTACCGTTGGGCAGCTTATGGGAATGCGATACAAAGGCTGGGAGTCAGGCTATGAGGACGCATTTGTCTATGGCCTGGGCGAGTACCGGCTGGTCCTTAAGTTTTCACCCGGTTTTAACCACTACAATGTTGATAGCAAAGCGTTAATGAGCTTCCGTTCTCTTCGAGTGTACCGTGACAATAAATCCGTCACTTTTGCCGAACTTGATGTGTTTGATTTGAGTGAGGCGTTAAGCGCACCTGACGTCATTTTCCATTAAAAACACAGCGGGCAGTGATGCAACTGCCCGTTATCAACACGACTTACCAGCGGGGAAAGCGATGATCGTGCAAAAAGAGCTGGTTGCTATTTACGATTATGAGGTCCCTGTACCTGAAGATCCGTTTTCCTTCAGACTTGAGATCCATAAATGCTCTGAATTATTTACAGGTTCCGTCTATCGACTGGAGCGATTCCGGCTACGTCCAACATTTCATCAACGTGATCGAGAAGATGCTGACCCGCTAATAAATGATGCGTTGATTTATATAAGAGATGAGTGTATTGATGAGCGGAAATTACGAGGTGAATCACCTGAAACTGTAATAGCAATTTTTAATCGTAAACTACAGAATATATTCAACCAACTAATAGAATATTACTTTATTAAAGGGGGAAGCGGTTTTCCCCCTTAGTTGCGTTTCAATTTGCCCATTACTTCAACAAATCAATCAACCGTAACAGAGCCACTAATAGCTCCAGTACAGCAATGAGCACGGTTAACTTTTGTGTCAGCGTGTCCATCCGCTCTCCTTATTAAGGAGCGCAACACCAGCACCTTACCCTTACACTGCCTGTCGACACTGGTTTACGTTTGTTGAGTCGCCATGTTGCACTCCGGATCAGAGCACTACCTGCGGCACCACCCGTCCGGTAGCCAGGACTTGAAATGGGTTCGATCCGGCGCAACTTCCCAACAGTCAGGATTATAAATCTCATTATCTTAATTGCAACACGGTCCAGCGGTGGTTATAATTCGTTAGTTGAGATGCCATGTTGCACTATCAGTAACTTAACATCAAAGTAGTAAATAAAAGAACCTGCCTCACCAGCAGGTTCTTTTATTTTCTGCGATCTACTTTCCAGATATTTTTCGCCAATAGCCCACCATAAATATTCACATCCCGGCCAAATAGTACGTTGATTATAAAATCGATGAATTTATAAATAAAAATGAGTTATATGATGAATTAATAAAAACAGTAATCATTTTATTAAAGGGGGAAACGGTATTCCCCCTTAGATGCGTTTCAATTTGCCCGTTACTTCAACAAATCAATCAACCGTAACAGAGCCACTAATAGCTCCAGTACAGCAATGAGCACGGTTAACTTTTGTGTCAGCGTGTCCATCCGCTCTCCTTATTAAGGAGCGCAACACCAGCACCTTACCCTTACACTGCCTGTCGATACTGGTTTACGTATGTTGGTACGAAACGTTGCTCTCCGGATCAGGGCACCGCCTGCGGCACCACCCGTCCAGCAGCCAGGACTTAAAATTGGTCCGATCCGGCACAACCTCCCAACGGGCAGGATTATAAATCTCATTCACTGAATTGCAATGGAGTGTGGATATGGTTATAATTTATTCGTTGGTACGAAATGTTGCACAATCAGCAAGTTAGCGTCATTGTAGTAAATAAAAGAACCTGCCTCACCAGCAGGTTTTTTTATTTACTGTGATCTGCTTTCCAGATATTTTTCGCTCAAACAACTAATGCGGCAAACATTTATTGCGCGTAAAATATCGTTTATTTCATTAATACATTTCAGGGATGAATATATGTCACCGCAGAATAATCATCTGCAGCGTCCGCCTGCCGCTGTGTTATACGCCGATGAACTGGCAAAATTAAAACAAAATGATCACGCACCTTGCCCGCCCGGTTGGCAGTTAAGTTTGCCTGCGGCCCGCGCTTTTATCCTTGGCGATAGCGCGCAAAATATTAGCCGTAAAGTCGTGATCAGTCCCTCCGCTGTCGAACGCATGTTAGTCACTCTCGCTACCGGGCGCGGTTTGATGTTGGTGGGGGAACCTGGCACCGCAAAATCGCTCCTGTCTGAATTACTGGCAACCGCTATTAGCGGCGATGCCGGGTTAACCATCCAGGGCGGCGCATCTACCACCGAAGATCAAATCAAGTACGGCTGGAACTACGCCCTGCTTATCAACCATGGTCCGTCAACGGAAGCGCTGGTCCCTGCCCCGCTTTACCAGGGAATGCGCGACGGCAAAATTGTCCGTTTTGAAGAGATAACGCGTACACCGCTGGAAGTACAAGACTGTCTGTTAGGTATGCTTTCTGACAGGGTAATGACGGTGCCGGAACTCACCGGTGAAGCCAGTCAGCTCTATGCGCGAGAAGGCTTTAATATTATTGCCACTGCCAATACCCGCGATCGCGGCGTCAATGAGATGAGTGCCGCGCTAAAGCGTCGCTTCGATTTTGAAACCGTCTTTCCGATTATGGATTTCGCCCAGGAGCTGGAACTGGTCGCCAGTGCTTCGGCGCGTTTGCTGGCCCATAGCGGTATTCCGCATAAAGTGCCTGACGCGGTACTGGAGTTACTGGTCCGCACCTTCCGCGATCTGCGTGCCAACGGCGAAAAGAAAACGTCAATGGATACCCTGACGGCAATTATGTCCACCGCTGAAGCCGTGAACGTGGCCCACGCAGTGGGCGTCCGCGCCTGGTTTTTAGCGAATCGCGCAGGTGAGCCAGCCGATCTGGTGGACTGTATTGCCGGAACCATCGTCAAAGATAACGAAGAAGATCGCGCGCGCCTGCGCCGTTACTTCGAACAGCGAGTCGCCACACATAAAGAAGCTCACTGGCAGGCTTATTATCAAGCCCGCCACCGCCTGCCGTGAGGAAAGATGCATGAGCGAGCCGTTAATTGTCGGCATCCGGCATCATAGTCCGGCCTGCGCCCGGCTGGTGAAATCGTTAATCGAAAGCCAGCGGCCACGATACGTGTTGATTGAAGGCCCGGCTGATTTTAATGACCGGGTAGACGAACTGTTTTTAGCCCACCAGCTTCCGGTAGCTATTTACAGTTATTGCCAGTATCAGGACGGTGCAGCCCCCGGGCGTGGTGCCTGGACGCCATATGCTGAATTTTCGCCGGAGTGGCAGGCGCTACAAGCCGCTCGTCGTATTCAGGCACAAACTTACTTCATCGATTTGCCTTGCTGGGCGCAGAGTGAAGAAGAGGACGATTCGCCTGATACGCAAGAGGAAAGCCAGACCTTGCTGCTGCGTGCCACCCGCATGGATAACAGCGACACCCTGTGGGATCACTTGTTCGAAGATGAAAGCCAGCAAACTGCATTACCCTCTGCACTGGCGCACTATTTTGCACAACTGCGGGGCGATTCCCCCGGAGATGCTCTCAATCGTCAGCGCGAAGACTTTATGGCCCGCTGGATTGGTTGGGCGATGCAGCAAAACAATGGCGACGTGTTAGTCGTCTGCGGTGGCTGGCACGCTTCTGCACTGGCAAAAATGTGGCGCGAATGCCCGCAGGAAATTAACACGCCGGAATTGCCCTCGCTGGCAGATGCCGTTACAGGTTGTTATCTCACCCCCTACAGTGAAAAGCGCCTTGATGTGCTGGCAGGATACCTTTCCGGTATGCCTGCCCCGGTCTGGCAAAACTGGTGCTGGCGGTGGGGCTTGCAGCAGGCAGGTGAACAACTGCTGAAAACGGTTCTTACCCGTTTGCGCCAGCACCACTTGCCTGCTTCAACAGCGGATATGGCTGCCGCTCATCTGCATGCGATGGCACTGGCACAGTTGCGTGGTCATACACTACCGTTACGCACTGACTGGCTGGATGCCATAGCAGGCTCGCTGATTAAAGAAGCCCTGAATGCGCCGTTGCCGTGGAGCTATCGCGGCGTTATTCATCCCGATACCGATCCGATTCTGCTAACGTTGATAGACACATTAGCGGGTGACGGATTCGGTAAACTTGCCCCCTCTACGCCACAGCCGCCTCTGCCAAAAGATGTCACCTGCGAACTGGAACGTACAGGAATCTCTTTTCCGGCAGAGCTTACTTTAAATCGCTTTACCCCCGATGGACTGGCGCAAAGTCAGGTGTTACATCGGCTGGTAATACTGGAGATCCCAGGGGTTGTGCGCCAGCAGGGAAGTACACTGACACTTGCAGGCAACGGTGAAGAACGCTGGAAATTAACCCGCCCGCTTAGCCAACATGCGGCATTAATTGAGGCCGCCTGCTTTGGTGCCACACTCCAGGAAGCCGCACGCAATAAATTAGAAGCCGATATGCTGGACGCGGGTGGAATCGGCAGTATCACCACATGTCTTAGCCAGGCGGCGTTAGCGGGTCTGGCGTCCTTCAATCAACAATTACTGGAGCAACTCACATTATTAATCGCCCAGGAAAATCAGTTTGCCGAAATGGGCCAGGCGCTGGAAGTGCTATATGCCTTATGGCGGCTGGATGAAATTAGCGGTATGCAGGGCGCGCAGATATTACAAACGACATTATGCGCGGCCATCGATCGCACGCTGTGGCTATGTGAATCCAACGGCAGACCGGATGAAAAGGAGTTTCACGCTCACCTGCATAGCTGGCAAGCGCTTTGCCATATCCTGCGCGATCTACATAGCGGCGTTAATTTACCCGGCGTTTCTCTTTCTGCGGCGGTAGCCTTACTGGAGCGACGCAGTCAGGCGATTCATGCCCCGGCGCTGGATCGCGGCGCGGCACTTGGCGCACTGATGCGTCTGGAACATCCCAACGCCAGTGCCGAAGCGGCGCTGACAATGCTGGTGCAATTATCCCCGGCACAATCCGGCGAAGCGCTGCACGGTTTGCTGGCGCTGGCCCGCCATCAACTGGCCTGTCAGCCGGCATTTATCGCCGGTTTCAGTAGTCATTTAAATCAACTGAGTGACGACGATTTTATTAACGCCCTGCCCGATTTACGCGCGGCGATGGCCTGGCTACCACCACGAGAACGCGGGACGCTGGCGCATCAGGTGCTTGAGCATTACCAGCTCGCACAGCTTCCCGTTTCAGCGCTGCAAATGCCGTTGCATTGTCCACCGCAAGCCATTGCACATCATCAACAACTCGAACAGCAGGCACTGGCATCGCTGCAACACTGGGGAGTTTTCCATGTCTGAACTGAACGATCTTCTGACCACCCGTGAGCTACAACGCTGGCGATTAATTCTTGGCGAAGCGGCAGAAACGACGCTTTGTGGGCTGGATGACAACGCCCGGCAGATAGACCACGCGATGGAGTGGCTGTATGGGCACGATCCTGAACGGTTCCAGCGTGGTGAACGCTCCGGTGGATTAGGTTGCTCAAATCTCACCCCCCCTGAGTGGATCAACAGTATTCACACGCTGTTTCCGCAACAGGTGATTGAACGGCTGGAAAGCGATGCCGTACTGCGCTACGGCATTGAAGATGTGGTGACGAATCTCGACGTGCTGGAACGTATGCAACCGTCTGAAAGCCTGCTACGCGCCGTTTTGCACACCAAACATCTGATGAATCCCGAAGTACTGGCTGCCGCCCGCCGGATAGTACGCCAGGTTGTTGAAGAAATTATGGCTCGACTGGCAAAGGAAGTTCGTCAGGCTTTTTCTGGTGTCCGCGATCGCCGTCGCCGCTCATTTATTCCACTGGCGCGAAACTTTGATTTCAAAAGTACTCTGCGCGCCAACCTGCAACACTGGCACCCGCAACACGGCAAGTTGTATATCGAATCCCCCCGCTTTAACAGCCGCATTAAACGCCAAAGCGAACAATGGCAACTGGTCTTACTGGTTGATCAAAGCGGATCGATGGTCGATTCGGTGATCCACTCTGCGGTGATGGCGGCCTGTTTATGGCAGTTACCCGGCATTCGTACCCATCTGGTGGCGTTTGACACCAGCGTGGTTGATCTCACGGCAGACGTTGCCGATCCGGTAGAGTTATTAATGAAAGTACAACTGGGCGGCGGGACCAATATCGCCAGTGCCGTGGAGTATGGTCGGCAACTTATTGAACAACCTGCAAAAAGTGTCATTATTCTCGTGAGCGATTTTTATGAAGGTGGGTCATCATCATTGCTGACGCATCAGGTGAAAAAGTGTGTCCAGAGCGGCATCAAAGTGCTGGGGCTGGCAGCGCTCGACAGCACCGCAACGCCTTGCTATGACCGCGATATGGCCCAGGCGCTGGTTAATGTCGGCGCACAAATAGCCGCAATGACACCGGGCGAGCTGGCTTCCTGGCTTGCGGAGAATCTTCAGTCATGAATTCACTACGTCCGGAATTATTAGAACTGACGCCGCAGGCCCTGACGGCGTTAAGCAATGCCGGTTTTGTTAAGCGCAGCCTTAAGGAACTGGAAAATGGCAACGTCCCGGAAATCAGTCATGAGAACGGCGCTTTAATCGCCACCTTCAGTGACGGTGTCCGCACCCAGCTGGCGAACGGTCAGGCACTGAAAGAGGCTCAGTGCAGCTGCGGGGCCAGCGGCATGTGCCGCCATCGCGTGATGCTGGTGTTAAGTTATCAGCGACTTTGCGCCACCACCCAGCCTACGGAAAAAGAAGAAGAGTGGGATCCGGCAATCTGGCTGGAAGAACTGGCTACCCTGCCCGATGCCACCCGCAAACGCGCGCAGGCGCTGGTCGCTAAAGGCATCACCATTGAGTTGTTCTGTACGCCAGGCGAAATTCCCTCTGCCCGCTTACCGATGAGCGATGTGCGTTTTTATTCCCGCAGCAGTATTCGTTTCGCCCGTTGTGATTGTATTGACGGCACACTTTGCGAACATGTCGTACTGGCAGTACAGGCCTTTGTCCAGGCAAAAGCGCAGCAAGCGGAATTGACTCATTTAATCTGGCAGATGCGCAGCGAACACGTCACATCATCTGACGATCCGTTTGCCAGCGAAGAAGGCCAAACGTGTCGTCAATATATTCAACAATTAAGTCAGGCATTATGGCTGGGCGGCATCAGCCAGCCGCCAATCCATTACGAGGCCGCGTTCAGCCGCGCACAGCAGGCGGCGGAACGCTGTAACTGGCGCTGGGTGAGTGAATCGCTACGGCAACTGCGCGCCAGCGTTGATGCCTTCCACGCCCGCGCCAGCCACTATCATGCCGGAGAATGCTTACGTCAGCTTGCGGCATTAAACAGTCGATTAAATTGCGCACAAGAGATGGCGCGGCGCGACAGTGTTGGTGAAGTTCATCCGATGCCGTGGCGCACGGTCGTTGGCGCTGGCATTGCCGGAGAAGCAAAGCTTGATCATCTGCGGCTGGTGTCTTTAGGTATGCGTTGCTGGCAGGATATTGAGCAGTATGGTTTACGCATCTGGTTTACCGATCCCGACACCGGCAGTATTTTGCATCTTTCGCGTAGTTGGCAGAGAAGCGAACAGGAAAACTCACCGGCCGCGACGCGTCGGCTGTTTAGTTTTCAGGCTGGCGCACTGGCGGGCGGGCAAATTGTTTCACAAGCAGCAAAACGCAGTGCCGATGGCGAGCTGCTGTTAGCTACCCGCAACCGCTTAAGCAGCGTTGTGCCGCTGTCGCCTGATGCCTGGCAAATGTTGAGCGCGCCGTTACGCCAGCCGGGCATTGTGGCTTTGCGTGAATATTTACGCCAGCGTCCCCCCGCCTGCATACGACCACTCAACCAGGTCGATAACTTATTTATTCTGCCGGTAGCGGAGTGTATTTCGCTCGGTTGGGATAGCAGCCGCCAGACGCTGGATGCGCAGGTAATCAGCGGCGAAGGGGAAGATAATGTGCTGACGTTATCCCTTCCAGCATCTGCCTGTTCTCCTTTTGCCGTTGAACGCATGGCAGCTCTGTTACAACAAACAGACGACCCCGTGAGTCTGGTTTCTGGCTTTGTCAGTTTTGTTGATGGGCAATTGACACTGGAACCACAGATAATGATGACAAAGACTCGTGCCTGGGCGCTGGACGCAGAAACTGCGCCTGTGGCTCCGCTACCTTCTGCCAGCGTTTTGCCTGTGCCGTCTACCGCTCATCAGTTGCTGATGCGCTGCCAGGCGTTACTTATTCAACTGCTCCATAACGGCTGGCGCTATCAGGAACAGAGTGCTATTGGTCAGGCAGAGTTGCTGGCGAATGACCTCACCGCGGTCGGTTTTTATCGGCTGGCACATGTGTTGGCACAATTTCGTAATACAGAAAGCGATGCACGGGTAGAAGCAATGAATAACGGTGTTTTGCTTTGCGAACAATTATTCCCCATGCTTCAGCAACAAGGATGAAATAGTGCTTTTTACTAAGAGTTCTACTCCAGTTCCGGACTGCTCACGCCACAGTATTAGGCATATCCTATATAGCCCCTGGTGAGAGTCACCAGTTCCTTGATTAAATAAAATGGAGTTTTACATGAAGGCTTTCAATAAGCTGTTTTCCCTTGTTGTTGCATCTGTTCTGGTTTTCTCTCTTGCTGGCTGCGGTGACAAAGAAGAATCGAAAAAATTCAGCGCCAATCTGAACGGTACTGAAATTGCCATTACCTATGTCTACAAAGGTGACAAGGTGCTTAAGCAATCTTCTGAAACCAAAATTCAATTTGCCTCCATTGGTGCAACCACCAAAGAAGACGCTGCCAGGACACTTGAGCCGTTAAGCGCCAAATACAAAAACATCGCGGGTGTTGAAGAAAAATTAACCTATACCGATACTTACGCGCAGGAAAACGTGACTATCGATATGGAAAAAGTGGATTTCAAAGCCCTGCAGGGTATTTCAGGAATCAACGTTTCTGCTGAAGATGCCAAAAAAGGTATCACTATGGCGCAAATGGAACTGGTGATGAAAGCCGCTGGTTTTAAAGAAGTGAAATAATCTGTCGGCGGCCATGTTTTTGCATGGCCGCCATACCCGTCTTAGCTTTTCTTCACATGCTGGCGCGCTGCCAGTCCACGCAGAAAATAACGTAAAAATTGATCGCCGCATTCGCGGAAGTTTTTATGATCCGGTGCGCGCATCATCGCTGTAATTTCCGGCATCGAAACGCGGAACTGCTGTTCGGTGAGGATCGCCAGAATGTCATCGGTTTTCAGCGAAAACGCGATGCGTAATTTTTTCAGCACGATGTTGTTATTAATGCGACGTTCCGGCTCCAGTGCCGGAGCAGACTCATCCTTGCCGCGTTTTTCATAAATCAGGCCATTGAGGAATGACGACAAAACAATGTCCGGACAACGCTGAAAACCCTCTTCGTCTTCTTTACGTAGCCAGACGGCGATCTGTTCCGCGGTGGCTTCGACATTACCCAGCGCCAGAATACGCACCAGGTCATTATTATTGGCTTTCAAAATGTAGCGCACGCTGCGCAGAATATCGTTACTTAGCATGAGGCCTTCAGGTGTTGATGAGGCAAAAAGCCATTTTAGCAGTCTTTTACAGGCCAATCGCCTCTTTTAAGCTTTTCAGATAACGGCGGCTGACCGGCACGGTTAAGCCATTACGCAAAATCAACTCGGCCTGGCCGTTATCTTCCAGACGAATCTCCTGTAAATGCGCGAGGTTAACCAGATACTGACGATGGCAGCGCAGTAGTGGTGTACGACTTTCCAGGGTACGTAATGTCAATTCGGTAAAGCCCTCTTTCCCTTCGTGGCTGGTAACGTAGACACCGCTCATCCGACTGCTGACAAATGCCACATCTTTCATTTGCAGTAAATAAATCCGACTATGCCCCGTACAAGGGATAAATTTCAGCGCCTGTTGATTTTCCGGTAACAGCGAAACATCCTGCTTACTGCGTTCCTGACGCAAACGCGCCAGCGTTTTCTCCAGTCGCGCTTCATCAATTGGCTTCAGCAGATAGTCAAAGGCATGTTCTTCAAAGGCTTTAATAGCGTATTCGTCAAACGCGGTGAGAAAAACGATATACGGTCGATGTTCGGGGTCGAGCATCCCCACCATTTCCAGACCACTGATGCGCGGCATCTGGATATCGAGAAACAGCACATCCGGGCGCAGTTTATGCACCGCGCCGATCCCTTCTACGGCGTTAGAACACTCTCCAACGATTTCAATATCGCTCTGCTCCTGCAAAAATACGCGCAGGTTCTCCCGTGCAAGCGGTTCATCATCGACAATTAAGACTTTAATCATGCCTCGTCCCTCCATGGTAGTCGTAACGTTATTCGGGTGTAACAATCAGGCTCACAGGCGACGCTTATCCCATAGTCATCGCCAAACCGTTCACGTAAACGCTTATCCACCAGATTCATCCCCAGCCCACTGGCATTGGTTACCGGTTGATACAAACCGGCATTGTCTTCGATCTCCAGCATCAAATGTTGCCCCTCACGTCGGGCGCTGATTGCCACTCGCCCTGTATCCAGCAGTTGTGATGTCCCATGTTTAATGGCGTTTTCCACTATCGGTTGCAGGGTAAACGCGGGCAATTGCTGCTGGGATAATTCTTGCGGAATAGCAATGTTGACCTGCAACCGCGACTGGAAGCGCGCCTTTTCAATTTGCAGATAAGCGTTCACATGTTCAATTTCGTCTGCGAGAGTAACAAACTCCGAAGGCCGCTTTAAGTTTTTGCGGAAAAAAGTGGAAAGATACTGGACCAGCTGGCTGGCCTGTTCGCTGTCGCGGCGGATCACCGCTTTAATGGTGTTAAGCGCATTAAACAAAAAATGGGGGTTCACCTGGGCGTGAAGCAGTTTGATCTCTGACTGGGTGAGCATCGCTTTTTGCCGCTCATATTGCCCGGCGAGGATCTGCGCCGAAAGCAGTTGCGCAATCCCCTCGCCCAGCGTGCGGTTGATTGAACTGAATAAACGGTTTTTGGCTTCATACAATTTGATGGTGCCCATCACCCGCTGATTTTCGCCACGCAACGGAATTACCAGCGTCGACCCCAGTTTGCATTGCGGATGCAAAGAGCAACGATAAGGTACTTCGTTGCCATCAGCGTAGACCACTTCACCGGTTTCAATCGCTTTTAAGGTATAAGTCGAAGAAATCGGTTTGCCGGGTAAATGGTGGTCGTCACCAATTCCGGTAAAGGCCAGCAATTTCTCTCGATCGGTAATCGCGACTGCACCAATATCCAGCTCCTGATACAGCACCTGTGCCACTTTCATGCTGTTCACTTCGTTAAACC
Organism: Escherichia sp. WS338; assembly: GCF_046486405.1. NCBI lineage: Bacteria > Pseudomonadati > Pseudomonadota > Gammaproteobacteria > Enterobacterales > Enterobacteriaceae > Escherichia > Escherichia sp. WS338. The sequence continues at coordinate 86,684 of NZ_JBJQLL010000002.1, forward strand.
CCTGGCGCAAAATGCCTTCCGTCGAGGCCGCCACTTTCAGCGCAGTGGCAGAAAAAGCCGAAGTGTATTTTTCAAACATCGCGCGTTTATCGAGCAATATACGCATAAACAACGCCGCGCCGACGGTATTGGTGACCATCATTGGCGCAGCAATATTACTCACCAGACGCACCGCATCTTCATAAGGTCGGGCGATCGCCAGGATAATCAACATTTGCACCATTTCAGCGACGAACGTGACGGCACCGGCGGTAATGGGGTTAAAGACTTTATCAGTGCGCCCGCGACGGATCAGGATGCTGTGTACCAGGCCGCCGAGCAATCCTTCAACGATGGTCGAGATCATGCAACTTAGCGCGGTCATGCCCCCCATCGAATATCGATGTAACCCGCCGGTCAGACCAACCAGCCCACCGACGACCGGACCGCCGAGTAAGCCGCCCATTACCGCACCTATCGCACGGGTATTGGCAATAGAATCGTCAATGTGCAACCCAAACCAGGTGCCCATGATGCAGAAGATGGAAAAGACGATGTAGCAGAGAAATTTATGCGGCAGACGAACCGTGACCTGCATTAACGGTATGAATAATGGCGTTTTACTCATTAACCACGCAATGACTAAAAAAACGCACATCTGCTGAAGCAGCAGCAACACCAGATTAAAATCGTACATACCCGCAAACCACACTTCCCTTTAAAACGCGTAACATACATTGCTTGCGTTTAACTTTCTTTGAACTCTTGCAGAAAAATGAGAATTCGTGAGTACGATCACTCAAAATCGCCTGGCAAAAATAAAATCACCCTATAGATGCACAAAAAACGGGCAAAACTACCTGGTTCGCAAAACTGCGTCTAAAGTTAAACCGGGACCTCGCGAGCAAGGGTGAGACGATGGCGCTTTACACAATTGGTGAAGTGGCGTTGCTTTGTGATATTAACCCTGTCACGTTACGCGCGTGGCAGAGGCGTTACGGATTGCTGAAACCACAACGGACAGACGGCGGTCATCGGCTGTTCAACGATGCCGATATTGACCGGATCCGCGAGATCAAACGCTGGATCGACAACGGCGTGCAGGTCAGCAAAGTAAAAATGCTGCTCAGTAATGAAAATGTTGATGTGCAGAACGGCTGGCGCGATCAGCAAGAAACATTACTGACTTACCTGCAAAGCGGCAATCTGCATAGCCTGCGAACGTGGATCAAAGAGCGCGGTCAGGATTACCCCGCCCAGACACTCACCACACATCTGTTTATTCCTCTGCGCCGACGGCTTCAGTGCCAACAACCGACTCTCCAGGCGCTGCTGGCGATCCTCGACGGCGTACTGATCAACTACATCTCTATTTGCCTGGCTTCGGCGCGCAAAAAACAGGGTAAAGATGCACTGGTGGTTGGCTGGAATATTCAAGATACCACTCGTCTGTGGCTGGAGGGCTGGATTGCCAGTCAACAAGGATGGCGCATTGATGTCCTCGCCCACTCGCTCAATCAACTACGCCCTGAACTGTTCGAAGGCCGTACATTGCTGGTATGGTGCGGTGATAATCGAACCTCCGCCCAACAGCAGCAACTCACCAGTTGGCAGGAACAAGGCCATGATATTTTCCCACTCGGCATTTAATGATTCGTTAACAAATGCGCTTTACTGTACAATCCTTTCGTTAACATAAGGAGTGCATTATGCGCATAGCTAAAATTGGGGTCATCGCCCTGTTCCTGTTTATGGCGTTAGGCGGAATTGGTGGCGTCATGCTCGCAGGTTATACCTTTATTTTGCGTGCTGGCTGAACGCCTGCACCAGCCTTTCAAACAGGCGGTCTGCGATGATCGCCGCCAGTGCCACCAGTAACGCTCCCTGGATCACATACGCGGTATTAAATCCGCTAAGTCCGATGATGATGGGCGTACCCAGCGTGTTGGCCCCTACCGTTGAGGCGATCGTCGCCGTGCCAATGTTGATAATCACCGAAGTTCGTACACCCGCCAGAATCACCGGAGCTGCCAGCGGTAGCTCGACCTTACGCAGTCGCTGACTACAGCTCATTCCCATGCCTTTGGCAACTTCGGTCACGCTGGCATCAATCGATCCCAGCCCGGCAAGTGTCGCCTGCAGGACGGGCAGCACACCGTAAAGGATCAAGGCGATAATCGCCGGTTGCTGACCAAAGCCGATCACCGGAACGGCAATCGCCAGCACTGCAACGGGCGGAAAAGTCTGTCCAACGGCGGCAATAGTTTCCACCAGTGGACGAAATTCCGCGCCCCAAGGGCGAGTGACAGCAATTCCGGCACCAGTACCAATGATCACCGCAAACAAACTCGAAATTCCCACCAGCCAGAAATGAGCCAGTGCCAGAGCTGCAAAACTTTCTTGCTGATAAACGGGTCGTGGCAGTTGTGGGAACAAGGCAGCAAACAGCGGCTGGCTGTAAGGCAGCCAGAAAATCAGCGCCACAAACAGAGCAATGAGCCAGAACAGCGGATCGCGCAACATCTTCATACGCTTACGCCTCCACCAGCAGATCCTGAAAATGCAGCGTGCCGCAAGGCTGGCCCTGCGTGTTCACCACCGGCAGCACCTCGCATCCCCGCGCGACAAACAGGGAGAGCGCATCGCGTAGCGTCATCTCTTCTGCCAGTGCCTCACCTTCTGCCCGTTCTTCGCGACGCACGTAATCCGCCACACTACGTAACGAAAGCAGGCGGACACCCAGTTCACTATGCCCAAAAAACTGGCGGACAAAATCATTCGCCGGACGAGTCAGCATCGTCAGCGGATTGCCCTGCTGCACCACTTCACCGTGACCCATCAATACCAGATGTTCTGCCAGCCGTAGCGCCTCATCAATATCATGAGTGACCAGCACAATAGTGCGCCCCAGCAAACGGTGAATGCGCGTCATCTCTTGTTGCAACGCGCCGCGCGTTACCGGGTCCAGTGCGCCAAAAGGTTCATCCATCAGTAAGACTTGCGGATCGGCAGCCAGTGCGCGCGCCACTCCCACACGTTGCTGCTGACCACCGGAAAGCTGATGTGGATAACGCTCACGCAAATTTGGCTCCAGCCCCAGTAGCGCCATTAATTCGTCGATACGATCGTCGATCCGCGCCCGTGACCATTTTTGTAATTGCGGCACGGTAGCGATGTTTTGCGCCACGCTCCAGTGGGGAAACAGGCCAATAGATTGAATGGCATAGCCCATCCGGCGGCGCAACTCCAGCACTGGCAGCGAGCGAATTTCTTCTCCGGCAAAGCGGATCACGCCACTGTCATGCTCCACCAGGCGGTTAATCATTTTCAGAGTGGTGGATTTACCGGAGCCTGATGTACCAATCAGCACCGAAAAACTCCCCTCCTGAAAATTGAGATTGAGATCGTTAACGGCTTTTTGTGCGCCGAACAGTTTGCTGACATGGCTAAATTCAATCATTACGTTTCACCTTCAGCAGTGCGATAAGCAAATCGAACAGCGCATCGATCAGCACCGCCAGAACAATTACCAGGATCACCCCCAGCAACACTAAATCAATGGCACTGCTTAGCAGCCCCTGGAAAACCAGCGCACCAAAACCGCCTGCACCGATTAACGCCGCAATCACCGCCATGCCGACGGTTTGCACCATCACCACCCGCAGGCTACGCAGAAATACCGGTAACGCCAGCGGTAACTGAACATGCAGGAATCGCTGCGCCCCGCTCATGCCCATCGCTCTGGCGCTCTCCAGCACATCGCGCGGGATCTGGTTCAAACCGACTACCACACCGCGCACCAGCGGCAGCAAGGCATAGAGCACCAGCGCAATCAGTGCGGGTGTCATTCCGGTTCCTGCTATGCCGAGCTTACCCAGCCACGGAAAGGCCGTAACCAGTGCGGCAAGCGGCGCAATCAGCAGGCCAAAGAGCGCCACCGAAGGCACGGTCTGAATGACATTGAGCAGAGAAAAAATCGCCCCCTGCCGCGCGGTGGAAAAGTAGCACCAGATGCCCAACGGCACACCAATCACTAACGCAGGCAGCACCGCACCAAACAGCAACGTCAGATGTTGTGCCAGCGCGTCGTCAAACACATCCTGACGGTTGGCGTATTCTTTCATTAGTGAGAGATCGTTAAGCGCGCCGGAATACAGCAACCACAGCGGAATGATGGCAATCTGCATATGCAACAACCAGCGCCACAGCGGATGCGTGGAGATTCGGCGGATGGCATCGCTACAGGCCAGCAATGCCAGCGCCGCAGCCAGCCAGAAACCACTGCCGAGGCTGGTACGCGCCAGCGCACTGCCATTTTGTGCCAGTTGTGTCGCCGCCTTTCCTGCTCCCCACACCAGCAATACGAAGACGAATTGCGCCAGAATGAGTGCAAAAATGCTGCCTTTTTTAGCGGGAATAAAACAGGCTGTCATCCAGGCGCAACCAACGCCCACCAGCATCCAGATCGTTTGCGGCCACAGCTGCCAGAGATGACGCCCCTCACCCGAAACTAAACGATTAGGCGCGTAACTGATAAACGGCAGCGCCGCTGCGATTGCCGTCAGCAACAGCAGCAGCGCCAGAACAGGATTAATACGGAAATAAGTCACGGGAAATTACTTCGTCCACCCTTTTTGTTTCAGGTAGTCGGCAGCCACTTTTTTGGCATCCAGTCCTTCCACAGCAATGCTGGCATTCAGTTGCTGCAATGTTTTTTCATCGAGGCTGGCGAAGACTGGCTGTAGCCACTGTGCCATTTGCGGATACTCCTTCAACACCGATTCACGAACCACTGGTGCAGGCGCGTAGATAGGTTGCACGCCTTGCGGATCGCTTAAAGTTTGCAGCCCCAGCGCCGCGACCGGGCCGTCAGTGCCGTAAGCCATCGCCGCATTAACGCCAGAGGTTTGCTGGGCAGCGGCTTTGATCGTCACCGCCGTGTCACCACCGGCCAGTGACAGCAACTGATCCTGACTGAGCTTAAAGCCATAGGCTTTTTCAAACGCGGGTAAGGCATCGGCGCGTTCGATAAACTCTGCCGAGGCTGCCAGTTTAAAGGTGCCGCCCTCTTTCAGATAACGACTCAGGTCGGCAAGCGAAGTGAGTTTGTTTTTCTCTGCCACATCCTGACGCACGGCGATGGTCCAGGTGTTATTTGCAGGCGCGGGCGTCAGCCAGATTAACTTGTTTTGCTCTGCATCGAGTTTTTTGACTTTCTCATAGCCTTGCTGCGCGTTTTTCCATGCCGTATCGTTTTCATCTTTAAAGAAAAACGCGCCATTGCCAGTATATTCCGGATAGATATCCAGCTCGCCAGAAGTGATCGCCCCGCGCACTACGGGAGTCGTTCCCAGCTGCACTTTATTTACCGTAGGAACGCCGTGACTTTCCAGCACCTGCAAAATGATATTGCCGAGCAGCGCGCCTTCCGTATCGATTTTTGAACCAACCTTAACGGGGGAAGCCGCCTGTAGCGGCAGGCTCACGGCTGCCAACAAAACCAGTGAACCTGCCCAGACCTTTGAGAGTGGCATGATGCTTTCCTCATTCTTTTACTGTTGTTTTCAGCGAATTAAGAGAAAAGCATAGTTGATAATGGCGGAGTTAGCCTGAGCGGACGGATTCAGTTGCAGAATCAGATAAATACTTAAAAGGCATATTTTGCCCGGCGTTTCTTGCCGGATGCGGCGTAAACGCCTTATCCGGCCTACAAACATCGAAAATTACAGCAACTCAAACTCGCCTTTCTTAACGCGTGCGGAATCAGTGCCGATGAAGACATTGAACTTGCCAGGCTCGGCGTCATATTTCATCTGTTGATTCCAGAACTTCAGCGCCTCAATATCGATTGGGAAGCTGACGGTCTGAGTTTCGCCCGGTTTCAGGGTGATTTTCTCAAAGCCTTTCAGCTGCTTCACCGGGCGACTCATGGAAGCCGTCACATCCTGCAAGTACATCTGTACTACCGTGGCCCCTTCGCGTTTACCGGTGTTCGTCACCTGCACGCTGGCCGTCACTTTGCCGTCACGCTTCATGGTCGGCGCAGAAAGTTTCACATCAGAGACGGTGAAAGTGGTGTAGCTCAGACCATAGCCGAACGGATAAAGCGCCCCGTTAGCTTCATCAAAATAACGCGAAGTGTATTTGTTCGGCTTGTCGGCATTATACGGACGCCCGGTATTCAGATGGCTGTAGTACACCGGGATCTGCCCGACAGAACGCGGGAAGGACATCGGTAGCTTACCGGACGGGTTGTAATCGCCAAACAATACATCGGCAATCGCATTCCCCCCTTCCGTACCCGCAAACCAGGTTTCCAGAATCGCATCAGCCTGCTGATCTTCTTTCACCAGCGCCAGCGGACGCCCGTTCATCAGCACCAGCACCAGCGGTTTACCGGTGGCTTTCAGCGCCGCAATCAAGTCACGTTGGCTTTGCGGAATAGTAATATCGGTACGGCTGGAGGCCTCGTGCGCCATCCCCTGTGCTTCACCGACCACAGCCACCACCACATCAGATTGTTTCGCGGTTTGCACTGCTTCATCAATCATCTCTTGCGGCGAACGCGGATCAACTTTGACCGCCTCTTCATACTGATTCAGGAAATCGATAATGCCTTTGTCACTGGTAACGTTCGCCCCTTTGGCATACAGCACTTTACCGTTTTCACCGACGGCGTTTTTAATCCCTGTTAGCACAGTAACAGATTGATCGGCGACACCTGCCGCCGACCAGCTTCCCATCACGTCACGCTTGCTGTCTGCCAGCGGGCCAACCACCGCAATGGTTGCAGATTTTTTCAGCGGCAGCGTTTCGAGACGGTTTTTCAGCAACACCAGGCTTTCGCGCGCCACTTCACGCGCTTCTTTACGGTGCAGGCGGCTTTCGGCATTGGTATCCACCGGGTCAGACTCTTTCGGCCCCAAATGGCTGTATGGGTCGTTAAACAATCCCATATCATATTTAACGTTCAGTACATGGCGGGCAGCATCGTCCAGCTCTTCCATCGTCACTTTGCCGGATTTGATCAACCCAGGCAGATACTTCGAGTAATACTCGTCGCTCATGCTCATGTTGATTCCGGACTTCAGCGCCACGCGTACCGCATCCTCTGGGTCTGCCGCCGTGCCATGTTTAATCAGCTCTTTGATTGCGCCGTGATCGGAAACGGTGATGCCTTTAAAGCCCCACTGGTCGCGCAGAACATCTTTCAGCAGCCAGGAGTCGGAGGTGGCTGGCGTGCCGTTCAGCGAGTTCAGCGCCACCATCACCGCACCGCTGCCTGCATCCAGCCCCGCTTTGTACGGCGGCATATAGTCGTTAAACAGGCGCTGCGGACTCATATCGACGGTGTTGTACTCTTTACCGCCTTCTACCGCGCCGTATGCGGCAAAGTGTTTGACGCTGGTCATCACCGAGTAGCGATCTGCCGGGCTTTTACCCTGCATCGCTTCCACCATGGTTTTGCCCATTATTGAGGTGAGATACGTATCTTCGCCAAAACCTTCGGAAGCACGTCCCCAGCGCGGATCGCGCGAGACATCGACCATCGGTGCCCAGGTCATATTCAGGCCATCATCTGCCGCTTCATAAGCAGAGACACGCCCGACTGTTTTCACCGCATCGAGGTTAAAAGACGAAGCCAGACCGAGACTAATCGGGAACACCGTGCGCTGACCGTGCAGCACGTCGTAAGCAAAGAAAAGAGGAATTTTCAGGCGGCTTAATTCCATCACCTGATCCTGCATGGCGCGGATATCCTGACGGGTTACAGTGTTGAAAATCGCCCCAACCTGACCGTCTTTGATCATCTCGCGGATCGCCTCTTTCGGGTTATCCGGGCCGACGCTGATTAAGCGCAGCTGACCAATTTTCTCGTCAACTGTCATTTTCTTAAGCAGTTCGGTGACGAACGCATCCCGCGCTTCGGGCGTTAATGGATGGTTGCCGAATAAATCATCCGCCAGTGCTGGCTGCAGGGCCAGACTCACCGCGATTCCTACTGAACATAGCCATTTCATATGGATTTTTCTTCCTTTGTTGCCCGACGTGGCAGCGAAAATGGTGCAAAAACCGTAGTTTGCCATAAGCATGATGGAGAGAGAAAAAGAATGCTCAGTTTATTGTCTGAATTTTCAAAATATTCACTCGCTGAATTGTCATACAAGGCGCTATTCTAGTTTGTGATATTTTTTCGCCACCACAAGGAGTGGAAAATGTCTTCCATGACAACAACTGATAATAAAGCCTTTTTGAATGAACTTGCCCGTCTGGTCGGTCATTCACACCTGCTCACCGATCCCGCCAAAACGGCCCGCTATCGCAAGGGCTTCCGTTCTGGTCAGGGCGACGCGCTGGCTGTCGTTTTCCCTGGCTCACTACTGGAATTGTGGCGGGTGCTGAAAGCCTGCGTCACCGCTGACAAAATTATTCTGATGCAGGCTGCCAATACAGGCCTGACCGAAGGATCGACGCCAAACGGTAACGATTATGATCGCGATATCGTGATCATCAGCACCCTGCGTCTCGACAAGCTGCACATTCTCGGCAAGGGCGAACAAGTGCTGGCCTATCCGGGCACCACGCTCTATTCACTGGAAAAAGCCCTCAAACCGCTGGGACGCGAACCGCACTCAGTGATTGGATCATCGTGTATAGGCGCATCGGTCATCGGCGGTATTTGTAACAACTCGGGCGGCTCGCTGGTGCAACGTGGCCCGGCGTATACCGAAATGTCATTATTCGCGCGTATAAATGAAGATGGCAAACTGACGCTGGTGAACCATCTGGGGATTGATCTGGGCGAAACGCCGGAGCAGATCCTTAGCAAGCTGGATGACGATCGCATCAAAGATGACGATGTGCGCCACGATGGTCGTCACGCCCACGATTATGACTATGTCCACCGCGTTCGTGATATTGAAGCCGACACGCCCGCACGTTATAACGCTGATCCGGATCGGTTATTTGAATCTTCTGGTTGCGCAGGGAAGCTGGCCGTCTTTGCAGTACGTCTTGATACCTTCGAAGCGGAAAAAAATCAGCAGGTGTTTTATATCGGCACCAACCAGCCGGAAGTGCTGACCGAAATCCGCCGTCATATTCTGGCTAATTTCGAAAATCTGCCGGTTGCCGGGGAATATATGCACCGGGATATCTACGATATTGCGGAAAAATACGGCAAAGACACCTTCCTGATGATTGATAAGTTAGGCACCGACAAGATGCCGTTCTTCTTTAATCTCAAGGGACGCACCGATGCGATGCTGGAGAAAGTGAAATTCTTCCGTCCGCATTTTACCGACCGTGCAATGCAAAAATTCGGTCACCTGTTCCCCAGCCATTTACCGCCGCGCATGAAAAACTGGCGCGATAAATACGAGCATCATCTGCTGTTAAAAATGGCGGGCGATGGCGTCGGTGAAGCCAAATCGTGGCTGGTAGATTATTTCAAACAGGCCGAGGGCGATTTCTTTGTCTGTACGCCGGAGGAAGGCAGCAAAGCGTTTTTACACCGTTTCGCCGCTGCGGGCGCAGCAATTCGTTATCAGGCTGTGCATTCCGATGAAGTCGAAGACATTCTGGCGCTGGATATCGCTCTGCGGCGTAACGACACCGAATGGTATGAGCATTTACCGCCGGAGATCGACAGCCAGCTGGTGCACAAGCTCTATTATGGCCATTTTATGTGCTATGTCTTCCATCAGGATTACATCGTGAAAAAAGGCGTGGATGTGCATGTGTTGAAAGAACAGATGCTGGAACTGCTTCAGCAGCGTGGCGCGCAATACCCTGCCGAACATAACGTCGGTCATTTGTATAAAGCACCGGAGACGTTGCAGAAGTTTTATCGCGAGAACGATCCGACCAACAGTATGAATCCGGGGATCGGTAAAACCAGTAAGCGGAAAAACTGGCAGGAAGTGGAGTAATAATAACGGATGGCAGAGTATCGCCATCCGTCATTCATTTAATCGTTCTGTGCCGTCTGCCCCGCCGCCGCCATTTGGGCGGCTTTTTGTTTTTTATAGCTCAACGCTGCTGCCGGAACAGGCATCACTTTACCGGTTTCAATCCAGGTACGCAGGCGGCTGGCATCGGCAAAATGGGTATATTTGCCAAACGCGTCCATCACTACCAGCGCCACCGGTTTATTATTGATAACCGTGCGCATCACCAGACAATGGCCCGCCGCATTGGTAAAACCGGTTTTGGTTAACTGAATATTCCAGTTATCACGATACACCAGATGGTTAGTATTGCGGAACGGCAGCGTATACGTCGGGTTAGAGAAGGTTGCCATATCTTCCCGGGTAGTACTTAACTGCCCGATCAACGGATATTGTTTGCTGGCAATAAGTAGTTTGGTTAAGTCACGGGCGGTTGAAACGTTATGCACCGACAATCCGGTTGGTTCAACAAAGCGCGTGTTGTTCATTCCGAGCGATTTCGCTTTCGCATTCATCGCCTTAATAAAGGCTTTGTAACCACCGGGATAATGGTGCGCAAGGCTTGCCGCCGCGCGGTTTTCTGAAGACATCAGCGCCAGCAACAGCATATCTTTACGGCTGATTTCGCTGTTCAGTCGTACGCGCGAATAGACCCCTTTCATCTCCGGCGTCTGGCTGATATCCACTTTTAGTTTTTCATCCAGCGGCAGTCGTGCATCCAGCACAACCATCGCGGTCATTAATTTGCTGATAGACGCAATCGGACGCACCAAATCCGGGTGGTTCGAATAGATCACTTTGTTGGTATTCAGATCAACAATCATCGCGCTACCGGAGGCAATTTCCGGTTGTGACGCGGTGGTAGCGGCTGCCGTTTTCGCAACGGCCTGCGGTGCAAAAGGCACAGCCAGCATCAGGGCCAGGCTAAATAAAGAAACTCGAAATTTCGGCATGATGAGCATTCAGATAGTGGTTCACGCGCACGGGTTGCGCACCGCCGGAGTAAGGATTTACTGAGGCTAGCGACGCCATCATAACGAGCAAAAAGTGCGATCGTCAAAGAAGAATCGTGAGGAAATGCTGCATTGCTGACATTTACGCCAGCAATGCAGCGCAAAAGAACTTTCTAGAACAAACGATAACCGTAGCCCCATAGTATAACGGTAAGGGCGAGCAGCACTTCCAGCACCAGCACGCCTATCGCCAGTGTCGAACTGGAGAAGCTAAGGCCTTCCTCTTTGTTGATATTCAGGAAGCTCGGAATACCGAGATACAGCAGGTAGCCGGTGTAAAACAGCGCCACCGTGCCGACCAGCGCACACAACCAGACCAGCGGGTAAAGCGCCACCAGACCGCTTAAAAACAGCGGAGTTGCAACGTAGCCCGCGAAGACCATGCAGTGCGCAAGTGACGGACGCTGCGGGTAATTGCGCGCCATCCACCAGATGACCCGCCCCATCACCGCGACCCCAGCGAGCATAACGCCGTAAAACAAGACAGCCAGCGCCAGTCCGGTAAACCAGGATAACTTCAGGATAGTGCCATCGCCAAAATTCCAGCCAATCTGTGTAGTGCCAATGAAGGCGCAAATCACCGGAATCGCCGCCATCAGCAAAACGTGGTGGGTGTAATGGTGAGAAATCGTTTCGTTTTCACGATTAATCACCTGCATTTCACGATCGGGATGGGAAAACAGACCCCAGACATGGCTCATACCGCCCCCTTGTTGTGAGTTCATGAACCTGACAGTTCAAGTATAAGTCAGCTTGTGATTATTTTTTGTTCACTCATGTAATTTGCACCGTCTGATGTACGTCCTTTTTCAGCGTGAATGATTCACAGGGTGTATGCTTACAGGCAAGCAAAGGGAGACAGACTGTCCTATGGATCTCAATACACTCATCTCACAATATGGTTATGCCGCGCTGGTGATCGGTAGCCTGGCGGAAGGTGAAACCGTGACTTTGCTGGGAGGCGTTGCGGCACATCAGGGGCTATTAAAGTTTCCGCTGGTGGTACTTTCTGTGGCGCTTGGCGGCATGATTGGCGACCAGGTGCTTTATCTGTGCGGGCGGCGGTTTGGCGGCAAGCTGTTACGCCGTTTCTCGAAACATCAGGATAAAATTGAGCGGGCGCAGAAACTTATCCAACGCCATCCGTATCTGTTTGTCATTGGTACGCGTTTTATGTATGGCTTTAGGGTGATTGGCCCGACGCTGATTGGTGCCAGCCAGCTGCCGCCGAAAATCTTTCTGCCGCTGAATATTCTCGGCGCATTTGCCTGGGCGTTGATTTTTACCACTATCGGTTATGCTGGTGGTCAGGTGATTGCGCCGTGGTTGCACAATCTCGACCAGCATTTGAAGCACTGGGTCTGGTTGATTCTGGTCGTGGTTCTGGTGGTAGGCGTGCGCTGGTGGCTGAAACGACGCGGGAAGAAAAAGCCGGATAATCAGGCGTAAAACTATTGCCTAGGATAAGGCGTTCGCACCGCATCCGACATCCGGTGCACCATGCCTGATGCGACGCTTGTGCGTCTTATCATGCCTACCCAAATATTACCCATTGAAATAACCACGCACCTCACTGCGCTATTCTGGGTTGAACTGCGGATTCGCCAACATAAAGCCGCCATCCACTATCAACGACTGCCCGGTGGTGTAATTTGCGCCCTCCGAACAAAGCCATACCACCAGGCTGGCAATCTCATGCGTTGTGCCAAAACGTCGCAAGGGAATCGAAGGCTCCGCGTCGGGCTTCACGTCCCCGTCATCCATGCCGTTCATTGGCGTGGCGATCGCCCCAGGTGCAACCGCATTCACCAAAATCTTATGCCTGACCAGCTCCAGCGCCATCGCTTTGGTTAACCCGCCGAGCGCATGTTTAGCGGCTGTGTAGGCGCTGGCATCCGGCAACGGCGTATGTTCATGCACCGACGTAATGTTGATGATGCGACCGCCCTGCCCTTGTTTCACCATCTGACGAGCCGCAATTTGCGAGCATAAGAATGCACCGTCGACATCAACGGTAAAAATCTTGCGCCACTCATCAAAAGCCATATCAAGAAACGGCGCTTTGGTCATTGCACCCGCATTATTCACCAGCACATCGATGCGCCCCAGTCGTTGAATGAGTTTCTCCAGCGCCTGCGCACCTTCTGGCAGTTTACCGAGATCCAGCTGCACGATCTCCGCACGTGCGCCGTGGCTAACCACCTCACGCGCAGTATCTTTTGCCCCTTCTTCATCAGAGTGCCAGGTAATGCCAATATCAAACCCCTGCTGCGCCAGTAATAACGCGCACTCTTTGCCGATCCCCGAATCGGAGGCGGTAATAATCGCAACCTGTGCCATCGAGTTCTCCACTTAACGCTGAATAAACGTTAAGTATAGAAGGCGCATATCATCAGCGTTTGTAACCCCCGCCCAACGCACCAGTGAGTTGAATGGAGGCATCCAGCCACTGCCCTTGCAATAACAGGCCATTGGCCCGCTCGCGAAGCGCCGGGATTCTGGCTTCGCTGACGCGGGAACCGGCAATGATGCCCGCGTTAAAGCGCGCCTGTGCAAGACCTACTACACGCAAGGCATCGCGCTCAATTTGCGCCTGATGCTGGTTTTTCTCCGCCAGTGTCTGAACCTGACTGGCTGCCCGCGCCACGTCATTCACCGCGTCAACCACCGCTTTGTTGTAGCTGGCGATAGACAAGTTGCTTTCGGCTTTTGCGATATCGAGGTTGGCGTTAAGACGACCACTATCGAAAATGGGTAGCGTCAGGCCTGCCGTAACGCCCATTTGCTGCGCGGAATGACGGAACAGATCGCTTAAGTGCAACGCATCCTGTTGCAGGAAGGCCATCAGGTTGATGTCAGGATAAAATGCCGCTTTTGCCGCATCAATAGTGCTTAACGATGACTCAACGTACCAGTGCGCCGCCTGCAAATCTGCCCGCCGGGCCAGTAAGGAGTACCCCAGTTCATCAGGAAGCTGGCTTGCCACTTTCGGCAACGCGACCGGATTAAGCTTCAATGCCTTTGTCTGGTGATTTGTAAGTGCACTTAACCGTGCCTCAATAATTTTCATTTTCCCCGCGACATCGTTGAGCTGCTGCCGGGTTTTGCTGGCATTAATATCGGTTTCCACACCTTCAACTGAAGAAGTAATCCCGTTCTGATATAGCTGGCGATCGGTGGCGATAATGGTGTTCTGCTCTTTTTCGATTTGCTGCAAGACCGTGTTTAACGCCGCCTGGGTTTGCCACTCCCAGTACAGGCGGGCTACGCTGCCAGCCAGCAATTGGCGGGTTTGCTCGCGTTCCGCCGCTCGTGCTTTAACCGTACCCAGGCGAGCAGTTACCTCCGCCCGATTCTTTCCCCAGATATCGAGATGCCAGCCCGCCGTTAAGCCAAAAGTACCGTTGGTGTACCACGGACCGGTCGTACCTGCGGCAGGATCGTTCAGAGCAAACGGCCCCATTAACCCTTCTGCCGACATTTTTTGCCGCTCCATATCCGCAGAAAAGTCGATCTGCGGACCATCCTGAGTGGCAACTGCCTTCGCCTGGGCTTCAGCCAGCTGAATGCGCTGTTCAGCCACCTGCATATCCGGTGCGTTCTGTAGTGCGTTATTAATTAAGGAAGTGAGTTGATTATCGTGATACTCCAGCCACCATTGGCTGTCTGGCCAACCATTTTTCAGCGCCGTGGGTAATGCGGTGTCAACTTGTGAAGCGGGCGTTTGCTGGCTTAACGCCTGGCGGGTTTCATGCATAGGCGCACACCCGGCCAGCATCAGTAACAGCAGAAAACAGGCGATGGCTGGATAAAAAGAATCACGATTCATGGGGGAATAATCAGGTAAGAAAAGGTGCGCGGAGATTACCGTGTGTTGCGATATATTTTTTAGTTTCGCGTGGCAATACATCAGTAGCAATAAAACGACATATCCAGAAAAATATACACTAAGTGAATGATATCTTCCGATTTATCTTAATCGTTTATGGATAACGGCAAAGGGCTTCGTTTTTTCCTATACTTATTCAGCACTCACAAATAAAGGAACGCCAATGAAAATTATACTCTGGGCTGTATTGATTATTTTCCTGATTGGGCTACTGGTGGTGACTGGCGTATTTAAGATGATATTTTAAAAATCAAATATGGCATATAAGTTGTCAGGTCAGTAACTAGATATTTTGTGTACTTGATTTGCAAACACCTCCGGTGTTGGTGGCGTCAAAATCGCTGAAGCGTTCCCCGAAGGCCGGGGCAGCCCACATGGATGTGGGCTGAGGGCGCGTCTTACAAGGACGTTACCTCGCGCCCGACCCGGTAGCCGAAGGGGATAAGCTGAAGGTACCGCGCAGCGGCGATTTTGTTCGCCAGAGCCCGGGGGTGCAGGGGGAGGAGGCGATTGTCCTCCCCCTGCGCGCTCCTTGCGCCAGTGGCAATATGTGGCTTAGCTCATGAAAGGAGCGCAACAAGATGATGAAGCTGAATAAGCGATTCATTGTCTCAGATAAGCTGCGATTCCACTATTATCGCAGCTTATCGATATCAATGGCCTGAATAGCCCTTGCAATATCAGGAGAATTATTCAACACCCGAACATGCTGAAATAATTCTGTTGCTTCATCGTATTCTTTACGCAAATAACTCAACCACTGTTTAATCCGCGCTACGTGATATAACCCGGTATCGCCCTGCTTTTCCAGACGGGTATATTTTTGCAGCAAAGCAACTACCTCCGGCCACGGCATTCGCGGTTCGTTATATTTTACCACCCGGCTCAGGTTGGGAATATTGAGCGCCCCGCGACCAATCATCACTGCGTCGCATCCGCTGATCGTCATGCATTGTTGCGCACTCTGCCAGTCCCAGATTTCACCGTTGGCAATCACAGGAATATTCAACCGCTGGCGAATCTCGCCAATCGCCTGCCAGTCAATATGCTCCGCGCGGTAACCCTGCTCTTTTGTCCGCCCATGTACTACCAGCTCCGTAGCGCCAGCCTGTTGCACCGCATCGGCGATTTCAAATTTCTTCTCACCGCTGTCCCAGCCCAGACGCACTTTTACGCTGACGGGCAAATGCGCCGGTACAGCTTCGCGCATCGCTTTTGCACCCTGATAGATGAGTTCAGGATCTTTGAGTAACGTCGCCCCACCGCCGCTACCGTTAACCGTTTTCGACGGGCAGCCGCAATTGAGATCCACGCCCCAGGAACCTAACTCGACCGCACGGGCGGCATTCTCTGCCAGCCATTGTGGGAACTGACCTAACAACTGCACGCGCACCAGCGTACCGGCTGGTGTCCGGCTGGCGTTTTGTAGCTCAGGGCAAATGCGATGAAAGACTTTTACCGGCAGCAGTTGATCCACCACGCGGACAAACTCGGTGATGCACAGATCGTAGTCGTTAACTTCGGTCAGCAATTCACGCACCAGAGAGTCAAGTACCCCCTCCATCGGAGCCAGTAACACACGCATATCATCACCCGCAAAAAAATGAGGCGCTATGTTAGCGCCTATGGTCAGCGGATTAAAGTACTCAGCGTGGTTGCAAACAGTTATCTTCTTTCCAGCCGTACAGCCACTCCATGCCGCGGTAAAACTCTGCCTGCGATTTCCCTTTCCACAACAGGTTACGTACCTGGCGCTCTACTCCTGCGGCATGATAAACCCGCCCCATTTCACGGGTCGACCAGACGATGCGCGCGGTGCGCGGAATACGTACCGACTCATACAGCGCAAAGGCTTGTGCCGCATCACCCTCACACTGCGCCAGCGCCTTACCCAGTGTTACCGCGTCTTCCAGCGCCATACAGACACCCTGCGCCATATACTGCGCCACCGGATGGGCCGCATCGCCCACCAGCGTAATGCGCTTCGTTCCCCACTTCGCTACCGGTTCACGGTCGGCGGTTGACCAGCGTCGCCAGGAGGTCGGTTTATCCAGCATCTGGCGCGGACGGGGGTGAATCCCTTCAAAGTAAGAGAGCACTTCCTCTTTACTGCCATCCTTCACGCCCCACTCTTCCTGCTGGCGGCTGTGGAATGTCACCACCAGGTTATACTGCTTGCCGCCGCGTAAAGGGTAATGCACCAAGTGACAGCACGGCCCCGCCCACAGTACTGGTGCGTTAATGCGCAAATCTTCCGGCATATCGGCACAATCGATAACAGCACGGTAGACCACATGCCCGGTGACACGCGGCGCATCGCCCAATAAGCTCTGGCGCACCACTGACTTCACGCCGTCACAGCCAATCAGAATATCGCCGATCCAACTATTGCCGCGATCGTCGAAAACGGTGACATCGTCTTCTGTCTCGCGAATATCCACGACGTTGGTGGAGGTGTGATATTCCACGTCCGGATGCGTCAGTACCGCTTCCCACACCGAGGCGTGAATATCAACCCGGTGGATCACCGCGTAAGGGCCGCCGAAATGATCGCGAAAGGCCTGACCGGTTTCAATGCGCACCACTTCTTCGGCGTTTACCGCATCCATCATGGTGATGTGATCGGTGAATACCGCGCGCTGGCGGGCGATTTCGCCGACGCCGAGGCTATCCAACGCCGAAAACGCATTTGGCCCCAACTGGATACCTGCGCCAATCTCACCGATCTCATGCGCCTTTTCCAGCAGCACCACTTTGATCCCCTGGCGGGCCAGTGACAATGCAGTTGCCGCACCGCCGATCCCGCCTCCCACAATTACTGCGCGTGTCACTTTAGTCATTATGGTTCTCCTGGTCAGGCTGAAATTTTATCTTGTTGATTTTCTGGCGCTGCGGCAATGAACGCTGGCAGCTGCGTGCAGGCGTCGTATACCGCTTTGCAGCGCGGATACCCGCTCAGATCGCAGTTCATACGTAGCGCGTTCGCCCACTGTGGAACAAGGCAGCAATCTGCCAGCGTCGGCGTCTCGCCCACACAAAATTGCCCCGACTGGCTCTGGCGCAGTAGCTGTTCCACCGCGCTTAACCCTTGCTGGATCCAGTGCGCATACCAGCGTTTTTTATCTTCTTCACTGACGTTCAGCTCTTCGGTCAGGTAGCGCAGCACGCGTAGGTTATTCAATGGATGAATATCGCAGGCGATGGCATAGACAATTTCCAGCACCTTGTTGCGGGCCGGTTCTTCCTGCGGCATCAGCGGAACTTGCGGGTAGTGACTCTCCAGCCAGTCAATAATCGCCAGCGATTGTCCGAGTGATTCGCCCTCGTCGGTCAGCAGCGTCGGCACCAGCCCGACCGGATTCATCCGCCGGTAGGCCAGTTCGTTTTGCTGACCAATGCGGATATTCACCCCTTCGGTCTGGTAATCGATACCCTTCAGCGCCAGCGCAATGCGCACCCGGTAAGACGCTGAACTATTAAAAAAACTGTACAGCTTCATCATCACCTCAGACAATCTTCACCGCGATAGGCGTTAAGCCCTCGACGTTGCCCGTGATCACATCACCTTTGACTACTGAGCCAACCCCTTCCGGCGTACCGGTAAAGATTAGATCGCCCGGTTGCAGTTCAAAGAAGCCTGACAGGTAGCTGATGGTTTCATTCACTGACCAGATGAGATGACGAATATCGCTGCGCTGATGATCTTCGCCGTTAACCTGTAACCAGATAGGTGCGTTGTCAATACCGCCAGTTTCGCTGGCTTTGTGCAGCGGCGCGATGGGGGCCGAGAGATCGAACGCTTTGCCGATTTCCCACGGGCGGCCCATCTGGCGCATTTCCATTTGACGGTCACGGCGAGTCATATCAAGACCCGTGGCATAACCCCAGACATATTCATGGGCGTTTTCCAGCGGGATATCACTGCCTTTTTTACCAATCGCCACCACCAGTTCAATTTCATAATGGTAGTTATCGGTCTGCGCCGGATACGGCAGCGCCAGCGTTTCGCCAGCGGCAACCGGAACAATGGCATCCGCCGGTTTGCAGAAGAAGAATGGCGGTTCACGATCCGGATCAAAGCCCATTTCGCGGGCGTGGGCGGCATAGTTACGTCCGACGCAGTAAACGCGGCGTACGGGGAATTGTTCATCACTGCCAACAACCGGTACGGTAACGGGCGCTTGTGGTTCGAATACGTATTGAGTCATTTTCTCTCTCCCAAATTAATAACGTGCTTCGCGGAACAGCCCCAGGGCTTCTTGTACCGGTCTGTCCGAAAAACTAAATAAAACGGTATCTTGCGTGGTCTGGAACGACACGCCGTGCCAGGTCGGCACCACGAAGATATCTTTTGCACTAAAGCTGAAGGTTTCATTGCCGATAGTGACCTGCCCGCTACCTTCCACCACATGGTAGATGGTGCTGTCAGTGGTACGCGCCACGCGTGAGGCAAACCCTTTCGGCAGCAGTTGCAGGAAAGCGCCCATCGACGGCATCGGATAGCCACCGGTGACCGGGTTGACGTAGCGCATTTTGTAGCCATCCCACTCATCGGCATCGCCCAGGCGGGTTAAATCGTGTAGCACTTCGCGGCTACGGTCATAACGGTAGTTAAAGATGGGCGAGGAGTTCCCGGTCTGATGGCGCAACGGCAACATATTGGCAGCGTAACGCGGCAGGTAATCGCCCTCTTTACGCCTTACTGGTTGTTGCTCCTCCGGGTAATCTTCGGCAAAACCGCAGCCCAGAGTGTTCACTAATGGCAGATCCAGCCCATCGAGCCAGATAACCGGTTCGTCGCCAGGGTTACCGTGATCGTGCCAGCGCCACTGCGGGGTCAGGATAAAATCGCCCTCATTCATTGACGTGCGTTCGCCATCAACGGCGGTGAATGCCCCTTTACCTTCAACAATAAAACGCAGCGCCGACTGGTTATGGCGATGACTCGGTGCCACTTCGCCCGGCATGATCAGTTGCAAACCGGCATATAAAGTCGCGGTGATGGAAGACTGCCCGCGCAGCGCCGGGTTTTCCAGCACCAGCACGCGGCGCACGGCTTCTTTCGCGCCAATCAGGCTGCCGCTCTCCAGCAGCAACGGGCGGATCTCCTGATAATTCCAGTACGCTGGCGCACAGTTAGCGTTGGGCGTTTTTGGCACCAGATGGTGCAGTGACTCCCACAGCGGGGTCAGGTTTTGCCCGGAAATATGCTGATAAAATTGCTCGCGGCTATTTTGATTGTTATCAGTCATTGGGATGCTCCTTATTCGTTCACAACACCTGCGTGAGGCAGTGAGTCAGGGACAGAGGTCGACTGGCGAACCACGGTGATCAGCTGGGTTAACATCACCGCACTGATCGCCGCGGGCACAGCGATAATGAAAAACAGGGTGTCGAAAGAGAAATTCATCGCCATCATAACGCCGCCAGACAGCGAGCCAACAATCGCGCCGCAGCGGCCCACGGCGTTTGACCAGCTCACGCCCGTGGCGCGACTTTGTGTTGGATAAAGTGTTGCGGTCAGCGCATTCAGCCCCACCTGCGATCCGCTGATGCCAATGCCGGTGCCGAAAATCGCCAGCGCCATTAGCCATAATCCGTCCTGGCTTAAGCCAATCATCACGATGCATACAGCGCCTATGGCATAGCTCAGCGCCAGTACGCGGAAAGGATTGAACTTATCCATAAGCACGCCCAGCGCCAGCGCGCCCAACGTACCGCCAATCTGGAACGCGGCGGTAACCCAGGAGGCATGTTGCAGGTCGATGCCGCGATGGTTGAGCAGCGTTGGCATCCAGCTTGAGAGCAGGTAAATAATCAGCAAGCTCATAAAGAACACCACCCACAGCATCAACGTGATGGGTAACTGACGCCCCATAAACAGTTGACGAATGCTGCCTTTTGTAACGGAGGCTGATTCAATGAGATAAAAGTGGGTATCGACATAACGCTCGCGGATGATGGCGCTGACGGTTTTCGCAATCACCGCCTGGGGTAGCTGGCGGCGCACCTGCCAGCGTGGCGATTCCGGCAGAAGCACCAGCAGTGCAACAAACAGCATCAGCGGTAATACGCCACCCAACACCAGGATCCCGTGCCAGCCAATCACCGGCACCAGCTGCGCGCTGACAATCCCGCCAAACGCCGAACCCAGGGTAAAGCCGCAAAACATCAGCGTCACCAGCGCGCCGCGGCGGCGGGCAGGCAGATATTCCGAGGTCATGGTAATTGTATTTGGCATCGCGCCACCCAGCCCAAGGCCGGTGAGGAAACGCAGGAATACCAGCGTTTGCAGATCCGGTGAGAAAGCCGAGGCGAGGCTTAACGCGCCAAACAAAAAGACGCACAGCTCAATCACCCGTTTGCGGCCAAAGCGATCGGACAACGGACCACAAAGCAGTGCGCCTGCGGTTAACCCCAGCAGACCCGCGCCAAAAAGCGGGGCGAGATCGCCTGCGGTGAGTTGCCAGTGAGTGCGAATATCAGGGGCGATAAAGCCGATAGCCGCGGTGTCAAAACCATCGAGCATTACCACCAGAAAACAGCAGATGATAACGCGCCACTGCATCTTGCCGACCGGAGCAGCATCGATCAGTGCTTGTAAATCACGTCGTTGAGTCATAGTAAATGCCTCAGTGCAGGTAAGGTAGATGTTTCATTTGTTTTATGTATGTTGCGATATTGTGATTAAAGAGATGAAATGTACAATGGCATTTCGGACAGAGAGATAACCTGGAGGTTATGGCAAATGGCAAACTGGGCGCAGAAACTAAAGCTTCATCACCTGCAAATGCTGGTGGCGCTGGGTGAACAGGGCAATCTGACCCATGTCGCGCGGATGATGAATATCACCCAGCCTGCGCTGTCGAAATGGTTGTCACAACTCGAAGATGAGATCGGCCTCACACTCTTTGAGCGGCACAGCAAAGGACTTCGTCCTACTGAAGGCGGCAAATTGTTATTGCAACATGCCCAACGGTTAATCAATGACATGGAGCGCTCGCAACATGAACTGGCCCGTTTTAAACAAGGTGGACTGGTCGGCAGTCTGAAAATTGGCTGTTCTCCCGTCGCCACTGACTGCGTATCCCAGGCGATTTTGCATTTGCTCAAGGAGATGCCAACTCTACACCTGAATATCGAAGAGAAGGTGATGACCCCATTGCTGCAAGATCTGTTGGCAGGTTCTGTCGATGTGGTGGTTGGGCGAATTGGCGGTCGCGCGTTGCAGCTGCCGCTGAATTATCGCGTGCTCTACACCGAGCCGGTGTGTTTTGTCGCCCGTCCTGAGCATCCACTGGCGAAATACGCCACCCTCAGCTGGAATGATCTTGCTAACTGGCGGTGGATAGTCTGGCCGACAGGTACCCCCATCCGCATCAGCATTGATAATGCGCTGGTAGACCACGGCGTGATGCTGCCAGAAAACACGATTGAGTCGGCGTCGATGAACGTCAGTACCAACCTGTTACAAAGCAGCGATATGATCTCTATTTTGTCATTACGCCTGGCGCAACGTTATGCCAGCCAGGGACAACTGGTGATTCTCAACCTGCCAAAGATAGAACAGAAAGGCAGCGTCGGTGTGTTCTGGCGCAATAACGAAACGCCTTCTTATGCTTTAAGTCAGTTTCTGCACTTTTTACAGCAGAATTAGTGTGCTGAACTGGGCGCTCGCCCGAGGTTACGTCCCTAAAATTCAACTATGCTGAGATTTCTTAATGTGATCGGTAGCACGTTTTACGAATTAATTGTATGATGAATCCATCTCATCTGGGGTGTTGATTATGAGTAAGACACTGAACATTATCTGGCAATATTTACGTGCTTTTGTCCTGATTTATGCCTGCCTGTATGCAGGCATTTTCATTGCTTCCCTGCTACCGGTAACCATTCCGGGCAGCATCATCGGGATGCTGATCCTGTTTGTCCTGCTGGCCTTGCAAATTCTTCCGGCGAAATGGGTCAATCCGGGGTGCTACGTACTGATTCGCTATATGGCGCTATTGTTTGTGCCGATTGGTGTAGGCGTCATGCAATATTTTGATTTGCTCCGCGCACAGTTTGGTCCGGTAGTGGTTTCCTGTGCAGTCAGTACGCTGGTGGTTTTTCTGGTGGTGAGCTGGAGTTCACAACTGGTGCACGGTGAACGTAAAGTCGTAGGTCAGAAAGGATCAGAAGAATGATGGCGAATATCTGGTGGTCATTACCGCTGACGTTGATTGTCTTTTTTGCCGCCCGCAAACTGGCGGCACGGTATAAGTTTCCCCTGCTTAACCCGTTGCTGGTAGCAATGGTGGTGATCATTCCTTTTTTAATGCTGACCGGCATCTCTTACGACAGCTACTTTAAAGGTAGCGAAGTGCTAAACGATCTGCTTCAACCGGCGGTTGTCGCACTGGCCTATCCTTTATATGAGCAGCTGCACCAGATCCGCGCGCGCTGGAAATCGATCATCACCATCTGTTTTATCGGCAGCGTGGTTGCGATGGTGACGGGGACTTCTGTGGCATTGTTGATGGGCGCTTCACCGGAAATCGCCGCGTCAATCCTGCCGAAATCAGTCACCACGCCTATTGCAATGGCGGTTGGCGGCAGTATTGGCGGTATTCCGGCAATCAGCGCAGTTTGCGTGATTTTCGTCGGCATCCTCGGCGCTGTGTTTGGCCATACATTGCTTAATGCGATGCGTATTCGTACCAAAGCTGCGCGCGGTCTGGCAATGGGCACAGCCTCGCACGCCCTCGGTACGGCGCGCTGCGCCGAGCTGGATTATCAGGAAGGTGCATTTAGTTCGCTGGCGCTGGTGTTATGCGGGATTATTACTTCGCTGATCGCACCGTTCCTTTTCCCGATTATTCTGGCAGTAATGGGCTAAAATTTGCGATGCGTCGCGCATTTTTGATGTAAGTTTCACGCGTTGCATAATTAATGAGATTCAGATCACATATAAAGCCATAACGGGTTCGTAAACTGTTATCCCATTACATGATTATGAGGCAACGCCATGCATCCACGTTTTCAAACCGCTTTTGCCCAACTTGCGGATAACTTGCAATCTGCACTGGAACCTATTCTGGCAGACAAGTACTTCCCCGCTTTGTTGACCGGGGAGCAAGTCTCATCGCTGAAGAGCGCAACGGGGCTGGACGAAGACGCGCTGGCATTCGCACTACTTCCGCTGGCGGCAGCCTGTGCGCGTACGCCATTGTCGAATTTTAATGTTGGCGCAATTGCGCGCGGTGTGAGCGGAACCTGGTATTTCGGTGCCAATATGGAATTTATTGGTGCGACAATGCAGCAAACCGTTCATGCCGAACAAAGCGCGATCAGCCACGCCTGGCTGAGTGGTGAAAAAGCGCTTGCAGCGATCACCGTTAACTACACGCCTTGTGGTCACTGCCGTCAGTTTATGAATGAACTGAACAGCGGTCTGGATCTGCGTATTCATCTTCCGGGACGCGAGGCACACGCGCTGCGTGACTATCTACCGGATGCCTTTGGGCCGAAAGATCTGGAGATTAAAACGCTGCTGATGGACGAGCAGGATCACGGCTATGCGCTGACTGGTGATGCGCTTTCTCAGGCGGCGATTGCGGCGGCAAACCGTTCGCACATGCCTTACAGTAAGTCGCCAAGCGGTGTCGCGCTGGAATGTAAAGACGGTCGTATTTTCAGCGGCAGCTACGCTGAAAACGCCGCATTCAACCCGACTCTGCCGCCGTTGCAGGGGGCGTTAATTCTGTTGAATCTCAAGGGTTATGATTACCCGGATATCCAGCGCGCGGTTCTGGCAGAAAAAGCCGATGCGCCGTTGATTCAGTGGGATGCCACCTCCGCAACGCTGAAAGCTCTCGGCTGTCACAATATCGACCGCGTGCTTCTCGCTTAAGCCTGGTGCCGGATGCGGCGTGAACGCCTTGTCCGGCTTGCCAGCCCTTTCCTGGTGTCGAAAATCCCGGCAAACAGTTTGCCGTTTCTTGCGCAAAACCAGCGGGTAAAGTAGCCTGATGGAAATTTTCCTTAGATCGAGTCTCCTGCATGTTAAAGCGCGTGTTCCTCAGCCTGTTAGTCCTGATCGGCTTGCTGCTGTTGACTGTGCTCGGCCTCGATCGCTGGATGAGCTGGAAAACCGCGCCTTATATCTACGACGAATTGCAGGATCTCCCCTACCGCCAGGTCGGTGTGGTGCTCGGCACAGCAAAATATTATCGGACTGGCGTAATTAATCAGTATTATCGCTACCGCATTCAAGGAGCGATTAATGCCTATAACAGCGGTAAGGTAAATTATCTATTACTGAGCGGCGATAACGCATTGCAAAGTTATAATGAGCCGATGACCATGCGCAAAGATTTAATCGCTGCTGGTGTCGACCCATCAGATATTGTTCTCGATTACGCAGGCTTTCGTACGCTGGATTCCATCGTGCGTACACGCAAAGTTTTCGATACTAATGATTTCATTATTATCACCCAACGTTTCCACTGTGAGCGGGCATTATTTATTGCGCTGCATATGGGGATTCAGGCTCAGTGTTATGCCGTACCGTCACCGAAAGATATGCTGTCAGTACGTATTCGCGAATTTGCCGCCCGTTTCGGTGCGCTGGCTGACCTTTATATTTTTAAACGTGAACCGCGTTTTTTAGGGCCGCTGGTCCCTATTCCGGCTATGCACCAGGTGCCTGAAGATGCGCAGGGGTATCCCGCCGTCACACCCGAACAGTTACTTGAATTACAAAAGAAACAAGGAAAGTAGTTATGGATGTACAGCAGTTTTTTGTCGTTGCCGTTTTTTTCCTTATCCCGGTATTTTGTTTCCGCGAAGCATGGAAAGGCTGGCGCGCAGGCGCGATTGATAAACGGGTTAAAAATGCACCGGAACCGGTGTATGTCTGGCGAGCAAAAAATCCCGGACTCTTCTTCGCTTATATGGTGGCATATATCGGCTTCGGAATTTTATCTATCGGCATGATTGTTTATCTTATTTTCTATCGTTAATATTTTCTCTTTTCTGTTAATTATTGAGAATAATTATTACTTCACTCAATAAGCTGCGGATATAACATTCTGAACCGCAGCTATTTGTGAATCCTTTCACAGTTTAAATTTCCCCACGCGCATAGCCTTAATATCAGCACGCAATATTTATACTCTAAATAATTCGAGTTGCAGGAAGGCGACAAGTGAGTGAGTCCCCAAGAGCTTACATAAGTAAGTGACTGGGGTGAGCGAACGCAGACGCAGCACATGCAACTTGAAGTATGACGAGTATATTTAGCGTTCGCCTTAATTACTCATAGCATTAAGGAAGATCACATGCCGCAACAAAATTATCTGGATGAACTCACTCCGGCTTTTACACCGTTACTGGCGATTAAAGAAGCCTCTCGCTGTTTATTATGCCATGACGCCCCCTGTAGTCAGGCTTGCCCGGCACAGACCGATCCGGGGAAATTTATTCGCTCAATCTACTTTCGTAATTTTAAAGGCGCTGCCGAGACAATTCGTGAAAATAATGCCCTCGGTGCCGTTTGTGCCAGAGTGTGCCCGACGGAGAAATTATGCCAAAGCGGTTGTACCCGTGCCGGTGTTGATACTCCCATTGATATCGGTCGCTTACAGCGTTTTGTTACTGATTTTGAACAACAAACTGGGATGGAAATTTATCAACCCGGTACTAAAACGCTCGGCAAAGTCGCCATTATTGGCGCGGGTCCTGCCGGATTGCAGGCCAGTGTGACACTGACAAACCAGGGTTATGACGTCACGATCTATGAGAAAGAAGCACAAGCCGGTGGCTGGTTGCGTAACGGCATTCCGCAATTCCGGTTACCGCAATCAGTACTGGATGCAGAAATCGCCCGTATTGAAAAAATGGGCGTGACCATTAAGTGCAATAAAGAAATCGGTAAAACACTCACCTTGGAGCAGCTGAAAGCGGAAAACCGCGCGGTACTGGTCACTGTGGGGTTATCGAGCGGTTCGGGGCTACCACTGTTTGAGCATAGCGACGTTGAGATTGCCGTCGACTTCTTGCAACGTGCACGACAGGCGCAAGGCGATATCAGCATTCCACAAAGCGCATTAATTATCGGCGGCGGTGATGTCGCGATGGACGTAGCCAGCACGCTGAAAGTTCTCGGCTGTCAGGCAGTAACTTGCGTAGCGCGTGAAGAGTTAGATGAGTTTCCGGCAAGCGAAAAAGAGTTTGCCAGCGCCCGGGAGCTGGGCGTTTCGATCATTGATGGATTCACGCCAGTAGCCGTGGAAGGCAATAAAGTCACGTTTAAGCATGTACGGTTACCGGGCGAACTGACGATGGCGGCAGATAAAATTATTCTCGCCGTCGGTCAGCATGCCAGACTGGATGCCTTTGCGGAGTTAGAGCCGCAGCGTAACACCATCAATACACAAAATTACCAGACCCGCGATCCGCAAGTCTTTGCTGCTGGCGATATTGTTGAGGGTGACAAAACCGTGGTCTATGCAGTGAAAACCGGGAAAGAAGCCGCCGGGGCGATTCATCATTATTTAGAGGGAGCTTGCTCATGTTAACGAAAGATCTTTCTATTACCTTTTGCGGCGTGAAGTTTCCCAACCCGTTCTGCCTCTCTTCTTCGCCGGTAGGCAACTGCTATGAGATGTGTGCCAAAGCCTACGACACAGGCTGGGGTGGCGTGGTGTTTAAAACGATCGGTTTTTTTATCGCCAACGAAGTCTCGCCGCGTTTTGATCATCTGGTGAAAGAAGATACCGGTTTTATCGGCTTCAAAAATATGGAGCAGATTGCTGAAGATCCGTTGGAAGATAATCTGGCCGCACTGCGTCGGCTGAAAGAAGATTACCCGGACAAAGTATTGATCGCTTCAATCATGGGCGAAAATGAGCAGCAATGGGAAGAGCTGGCGCGTCTGGTGCAAGAAGCTGGCGCGGATATGATCGAGTGTAACTTCTCCTGTCCGCAAATGACTTCTCATGCGATGGGTAGCGATGTCGGGCAAAGCCCGGAGCTGGTAGAAAAATATTGTCGGGCAGTAAAACGTGGTTCCACGCTGCCAATGCTGGCGAAGATGACGCCGAATATCGGTGATATGTGCGAAGTGGCGCTGGCGGCAAAACGCGGCGGTGCAGATGGCATTGCGGCGATTAACACCGTTAAATCCATCACCAATATCGATCTTAATCAGAAAATCGGTATGCCGATCGTTAACGGTAAATCGAGTATTTCCGGATATTCCGGTAAAGCGGTAAAACCGATCGCCCTGCGCTTTATTCAGCAAATGCGCACCCATCCAGAGCTGCGCGATTTCCCAATCAGCGGTATCGGCGGTATTGAAACCTGGGAAGATGCGGCAGAGTTTTTATTGCTCGGTGCAGCGACGTTGCAGGTGACCACCGGCATTATGCAGTACGGGTATCGGATAGTGGAAGATATGGCGAGCGGGTTGTCGCATTATCTCGCCGATCAAGGGTTTGATTCGTTGCAGGATATGGTAGGTCTGGCGAATAACAATATTGTCCCGGCGGAAGATTTAGACCGCAGTTATATTGTCTATCCCCATATCAATCTCGATAAATGTGTTGGCTGTGGACGCTGTTATATTTCCTGTTACGACGGCGGTCACCAGGCGATGGAATGGAGCGAGAAAACCCGTACACCGCATTGTAATACCGAGAAATGTGTTGGTTGCCTGCTTTGTGGTCACGTCTGCCCGGTGGGTTGTATTGATCTCGGAGAAGTGAAGTTTAAGAAGGGAGAGAAAGAACACCCGGTAACGTTGTAAAACCAGCGTTGCATCCGGCATTTGGCTCCTGTCGCCGGATGCGGCGTGAACGCCTTATCCGGCCTACAAAACCATATAAATCAATATGTTGTTCTCATTGTAGGCCGGATAAAACGCACAAGCGTTGCATCCGGCATATAAACCCATATAGATCAGTATGTTGCGCTCATTGTAGGCCGGATAAA
Organism: Escherichia sp. WS338; assembly: GCF_046486405.1. Classification (NCBI taxonomy): domain Bacteria; kingdom Pseudomonadati; phylum Pseudomonadota; class Gammaproteobacteria; order Enterobacterales; family Enterobacteriaceae; genus Escherichia; species Escherichia sp. WS338. The sequence continues at coordinate 115,489 of NZ_JBJQLL010000002.1, forward strand.
ACGCGCCAGCGTTGCATCCGGCATATGGCACCGATTGCCGGATGCGGCGCATCCGGCAATACCCACAATCACATCACTTCTTACGTGCGTATTTCAGTGAATCCAGCGCCACGGCGAAGATAATAATCGCCCCTTTGATGATGTACTGCCAGTATGGGTTTACGCCGATGTACGTCAGGCCATAGTTGATGACGGTAAAAATAATCACCCCGGTCACCACGCCAATCACCGTCCCCACACCGCCGCTGAACGATACGCCGCCCACCACGCACGCCGCGATAGCATCCAGTTCATACATAAAGCCGAGGTTGTTGGTGGCAGAGCCGATACGTCCGGCTTCTAACATCCCGCCGAAGGCATAGAACACGCCAGACAACGCGTAGATCATCAGCAGGTTCAGGCCGACGTTGACACCAGATACTTTCGCCGCTTCCGGGTTACCGCCAATGGCAAAAATGTTCTTACCGAAGCGGGTTTTGTTCCACAACACCCAGACGAACGCCACCGCAATCAACGCGTAGAAGGTGATGTAAGAGAGACGGAAACTCCCCAGCGCGACAAAGCCCTGAGCAAAGGTAGAGAAGCCACTGTCGAAACCAGAAATCGGCGACGCCCCGACAAAGTCGTAATAGAGCGAGTTGATGCCATAGACGATGATCATCGTGCCGAGCGTGGTAATGAACGGCGTCACGTTGAGATAGGCGATAATCAGACCGTTGATCAAACCGATCACCGCACCAATGGCACAGACAATCAGAATAACCAGCGCAATCGGCATCGTCGCCATTTCCGGGAACACTTTGTTGGCGTTATCCATGGACTGCAATAACGTCGCCGCTACTACTGCCGCCAGCCCCACCTGGCGACCTGCAGAAAGGTCGGTCCCCTGGGTGACAATTAACCCTGCCACACCGAGCGCGATAATAATACGCACCGATGACTGGGTGAGAATATTACTTAAGTTCAACAGACTTAAAAATGTTGGGTCCTGGAAAATAATAATTGCCAGCAAAACTAAAAGAACGACGTAAATACCGCCCTCTTTCAGGTAAGTAAGAAAACTTTTCTTATTTAACGCACTCATGGGAAGCCCCTAATCTTAAAGGTGCAAAGACGCAAGACGCAGAATTTCGTTTTGCGTTGTTGTTTTTGTATCGACAATTCCGGAAACGAGACCATTGCTCATGACCAGAATACGGTCTGTTATCCCTAACAACTCAGGCATTTCAGAGGAGATAATAATAATCCCTTTGCCTTTCTTCGCCAGTTCGGCAATTAACTGATAGATCTCAAACTTCGCTCCGACATCAATACCGCGCGTCGGTTCATCGAGCATTAATATTTCTGGTTGCGTTAGTAGCCAGCGACCAATAATCACCTTTTGCTGATTACCGCCGGAGAGCGAACCAATTTGCGTCCGATGCCCCGGTGTTTTTACCCGCATCGAATCAATCACCCACTGGGTATCGCTTTTCATCCGCGAGTTATCCAGTAAACCAACTTTATTTTTGTAGTTGCGAATATTGGAAATTAACGAGTTAAAACCGATATCCAGATAGGCATAAATTCCCGTTGAGCGGCGCTCTTCAGTTACCAGTGCAAATCCGTGGTTTATGGCTTCGTTGGCATTATGGTTATTGATCTTTTTGCCGTGCAACGTAATGGTGCCAGCCGATTTCTCGCGAATACCAAATAACGTCTCAACAATATCGGTACGTTTCGCCCCCACCAGACCGGCAATACCGAGGATCTCCCCTTTATGCAGATCAAACGAGACATCGCGAATCGACGGCTGGCGCAGCGACGTCAGGTTACGCACTTCAAGAATCACTTCGCCCGGCTTGTTTTCTTTGTCAGGGAAACGCTGGTTAAGAGAACGCCCAACCATCATGGCGATGATCTTGTCCATCGTCAGTCCTGCCAGCGGTTCAGTGGCGATCCACTGACCGTCGCGCAATACGGTAACTTCATCACATAACTGGAAGATTTCTTCCATTTTATGTGAGATATAAACAATACCGCAGCCGCGCTCTTTTAATTTACGAATAATAGTGAACAGATGATTGACCTCTTTTTCGGTTAACGAAGAAGTCGGTTCATCCATAATCACAATTTTCGCGTTATAGGAAAACGCTTTGGCGATTTCGATCATCTGCATTTGCGAAACGGATAATGTGCCGACGCGCGCACGCGGATCGATATCAATATCCAGTTCATCAAAAATCGCTTTGGTTTCGCGGTACATTTTGTCCTGATCGACAAACATGCCTTTGGTGGGATATCGCCCCAGCCACATGTTATCCATCACCGAACGTTGTAATACCAGGTTTAACTCCTGGTGTACCATCGAAATACCATTTTCCAGCGCTTCTTTGGCAGAATGGAAATCGATCTCTTTACCCTGGAATAAAATGGTGCCGGAGTCTTTTTGATAAATACCAAACAGGCATTTTAATAATGTTGATTTTCCTGCGCCGTTTTCCCCCATTAATGCATGGATAGAATGTGGCCGGACTTTTAAATTAACGTTATCAAGTGCCTTAACACCAGGAAAAGACTTGTTGATACCGCTCATTTCCAACAAGTATTCTCCGGAAGACGGAGTCGTTGAGCTGACCATATAATTTTACCTTGTTGGCCATACAATAAGGGCGCAGCAAACGACTGCGCCCAATCAGTCTTATTTCTTGCTGAATTCAGCCAGGTTGTCTTTATCTACGCCAACATAAGGTACGCGGACCACTTTGTTGTCGATTTTCCAGTTGGTGCCATCAGCCGCACCTTTACCATCGGCCAAGTTTTTCGCCAGATCAAAGGTCGCTTTCGCCTGGTTGTTAGCATCGTTCAGTACGGTGCCCGCCAGTGCACCGGATTTCACCAGCGCCAGCGCTTCTGGCAGCGCATCGACGCCAAACACCGGAATGCTGGACTTGTTGTGTGCTTTCAGTGCTTCTACCGCGCCCATTGCCATCGCATCGTTGTTGGCGATAACCACTTCGATTTTGTTGGCGTTCGGGCCAGACAGCCAGGCGTCCATCTTATCTTTCGCCTGAGCGGTGTCCCACATAGCGGTATCTAACTGTAACTGTTCAGTTTTGATGCCTTTGTCGTTCAATTCTTTAATCACGTAAGTGGTACGTGCTTCTGCATCCGGATGGCCCGGTTCACCTTTCAGCAGTACGAACTGAATCTGACCGTCTTTGTTCAGATCCCACCCCTGATTCGCCGCCCAGTGTTTAGCAATCAAATCGCCCTGAATAATGCCGGACTCTTTGGAGTCAGTGCCAACGTAGTAGGCTTTGTCGTAGCTATCCAGCGCCTTACGAGACGGTTCTTTGTTAAAAAAAACCACCGGCACGTTTTGCCCACGCGCTTTCTCAATCACCGTACCCGCAGCTGCCGGGTCAACCAGGTTGATTGCCAGTGCCTTCACCCCTTTCGCCAGCAATACGTCGATCTGATCGTTCTGCTTGGACTGGTCATTCTGAGAATCATTCATCAGCAGCTGAACATCTGGCGCGGCTTTCGCATCTTGCTCAATAGCCTTGCGCACCACAGACATAAAGTTATCGTCGTACTTGTAGATTGTTACACCAATGCGAGTATCAGCAGCGTGTGCAGCGGCACCGAATAACATGCTGGCCATCACAGCAGACAGGGTTAACACCTTCTTATTCATGGTATCTCCGGTTTTTCTTATGCAGGGTAGTGCTTGAGATAAATGCTCGGCGGAGCAGTAGAGTTAATGAAGTGTTACTGAACGCCGAAGCTCACTTTTTAAAATTCGTTCTTCCATGCCCGGTAACGCTCCAGAAAACGGCTTTAATTGTTGTTATGACGCTATTACCTCGGTGAAAGTGATTATTCACTGTTACATACGGGTTACAACGTTAAAACGGTGCAATCATAGCTATCGCATTGTTAAGATACTGTGAAATCACTCACAGATTGAAAGCGGTTACATCGCCTGATTTGTTGAGTTAGTGATCGCCGCCGCATTCTGGCGTGTTGCGACAGAATGGCGACGCACTAACGTCGGCATAAAACAGTGGCTGGCACGAGGATCAATATTGCCTGCTGCCCCCTGCAAGGCCAGTTCGGTGGCTAATTTCGCCATTGAAGCAATGGGATAACGTACGGTCGTTAATTGCGGGTCGGTGTAACGGGCGATGGGAATATCATCGAAACCGATGATGGAGAGATGTAACGGAATCGCAATGCCATTATCTTTTAATGCTGTCAGTGCGCCAGCGGCCATATTGTCGTTATAAGCAAATACAGCGGTAAGTTGTAGATTGCGCCCCAGCAGTTCAACCATCGCCGCCTCACCGCCCGGCATGTCAGGCGTGCCAGTGCCAATCCAACTTTCCGGCGGAATAATATCCTGCTCTTTCAACGCACTCATCCAGCCTGCTTTACGCATGGCGTCATCTTCAATGCCGTGGCTGGAAGAAAGATAACCAATACGTTGATGACCGTTATTCAGCAACATGCGCGTCGCCATTCGGGCACCGCTGAGATTATCCAGGCAAACGCAACGATGGGCGTACCCCGGCACAACGCGGTTGATTAACACCATACCGGGAATGTTATCCATAAATTGTGCCAGTTCATCGTCACTCAATGCTTTTGAGTGAACAATCAATGCATTACAACGCTGGCGAATTAACACCTCAATGGCGTGACGCTCTTTTTCCGCTTCATGATAGCTATTGCCGATTAGCACGTATTTCTGATGCTGCTGGGCGACCAGATCCACCGCTTTTACCAGCGCGCCGAAAAACGCATCAGAAACGTCCATCACCACCACGCCAATGGTGTCGCTAACCTGAGTTGCCAGCGCCTGGGCATTGGCATTTGGTCGATAATCCAGCTCACTAACGGCTTTCATTACTGCTTCACGCGTGTCGGCACTGACCAGCGTGCTGTTATTGAGCACTCGGGAAACCGTTGCCACAGAGACGCCAGCCTGACGCGCTACATCACGAATGGTGATCATATTCACTACCTGTTATGAGATTGCAGTAAATGACTGCTTGCTGGCGGCTATTTTGTCAGCACTGAATACAGGACTTCGTGAATCGAGTCACAGCAATGGAAACGGTTACAGCCGTTTTGTTAACGAATGTGATCCAGATCGTTATCTTGATGTTTTAGATATTGTCGGTCCGACAGCACGCAAAGTTAACTGACGCCAGAGCCATTCCACCGGCCCCTGGCGGAAGTAACGCAGCCAGATAACAGAGAAGAAGATATTCGCCAGCCATACCGGAATAACAAACGCCAGCAGCTCCAGACGGTCAAACTGCATAAACAAACCGAGGTGGTAAAAAAGCGTAGTACAAATCAGCGTTTGCAATAGATAGTTGGTCAGTGCCATCCGTCCGACACAGGCGATTGCCAGCACCAGCTTAAAGCGGCTTAATTGCGGCCAGAAGCCATAAAACAGCGACGCATAGCCAATCGCCTGAAACGGCGCACTCAGTTCCCGCGGCATTTGAAGTAAGAAGGCACACCAGCGATACGCCCAGTCCAGCTGCCATTGCAGGGCGATGGCAGGAAGGTTAATGGTCACCCCAATCGCCACCAGCACAAAACCAGTACGACGATAGTGACGTAAGCTGAACTGCCCTTTCAGCCAGCCGCTGCGCATCAGCGCCGCACCAATGAGCATCATCCCTGCCAGTTGCCAGCCATACTGTGCGCCCAGTGCCAGTAAACTGTTGCCAACACCATCGGCACGATTACCGATCGCTTCAACGCCGCCGTGAAGTTTCCAGTACTTTTCATACAAAATAGCCGATGCATCAGGTGTCCAGGCGCGGCTGGTCTGGCTATCGGAAATCAACCCCAATAACAGCAAAACGCCAAGACCCACCAGATAAAGCATGACGCCGGTATTAAACAGGCTTTTTACCGATGGCGCATCGCGCACCAGCCGCCAGCAGATTAAGCCCACCAGCCCGTAAGCCAGCAGAATATCGCCGTCCCAGAACAATAAACCGTGAATAAAGCCCAGCAAGACTAACAGCGTTAACCGCGACTGGATCCAGCGTCTGCCACGGGGCAGCAACATTTGCAGGCCAGCACCAAACAGCAGCGCAAAAAGCGTGAGGAATTTCACCTGGCCGATGAGATCGAGAAATGCCCAGGTCCATGCATCCTGTGGCGTAATAGCGCCGTACCAGGCGGGATTGAGATAAGCCGCCTTTGGTAGCCCAAAGGCGCTGATGTTTAATAGCAGGATCCCCAGAATGGCGACGCCGCGAACAAAATCGAGCGTGACGTTGCGCTCCACGGTTCCTGCCTTTTTATCAGTTGTGATGACGCACAGCGCGCAGAAACTCGTGGCGCGTATTCTGACTGGATTTGAACAATCCACCAAGAGAGGTCGTTGTCGTGGCACTGGTTGCATCGCGGATGCCACGAGCCTTCACGCAGTAATGCACCGCGTCGATAGAGACAGCCACATTATTGGTGCCCAGCAGCGTTTGTAGCGCAATGAGAATTTGCTGCGTCAGACGTTCCTGTACCTGCGGACGCTGGGCAAAGAACTGCACGATACGGTTAATTTTTGACAGGCCGATCACCGAATCTTTCGGGATATAAGCCACCGTCGCTTTGCCATCGATGGTAACAAAATGGTGTTCACAGGTACTGGTCAGAGTGATATCGCGCACGGTGACCATTTCATCGACCTTCATTTTGTTTTCAATGAGGGTGATTTTCGGGAAATTGGCGTAATCCAGACCGGAGAAAATTTCATCGACATACATTTTAGCGATGCGATGCGGCGTTTCCATCAAACTGTCATCAGCCAGGTCGAGATTCAGCAGCTGCATGATTTCGGTCATATGACCAGCAATAAGGCTTTTGCGCGTTTCGTTATCCATTTCATGCACGGGCGGGCGCAGCGGTGTTTCCAGTCCTCGCGCAACTAACGCTTCATGAACCAGGGCCGCTTCTTTACTGAGTGATGGCATTTATGATTTCTCCTGCAGGTGTGACGCCTCCGCCCTGCGTGGGGGCAAAGTTATTAAGCTGATTTACAGCCTGATTATTGTGCGTGAGGCGGCGCACATAATCCAGTATTCACAGCGATAATTATTGTAATTGCCGCTGCCTTTCATCAGCAGATGTTAAAACATCGTTATGCAAATACGGAAGTGAAAGTTACTCACAGCACATTGAATAAACGGTATGATGAAGAAATTGCAAACAACACAACAAGGAGCCACGCATGGAAATGCTCGAAGAGCACCGCTGTTTTGAAGGCTGGCAGCAACGCTGGCGACACGACTCCAGTACCTTAAACTGTCCGATGACGTTCAGTATCTTTCTCCCACCACCTCGTGATCACACCCCGCCACCAGTGCTGTACTGGCTTTCCGGATTAACCTGCAATGACGAGAACTTCACCACCAAGGCGGGTGCCCAGCGCGTGGCGGCAGAACTGGGGATTGTACTGGTGATGCCAGACACCAGCCCGCGCGGCGAACAGGTTGCCAACGACGATGGCTACGATTTAGGCCAGGGCGCAGGCTTTTATCTTAATGCCACGCAACCGCCGTGGGCGACGCATTACCGGATGTATGATTATCTGCGCGATGAATTACCGGCGCTGGTTCAGTCGCAATTTAATGTCAGCGACCGCTGCGCTATTAGCGGTCATTCAATGGGTGGTCACGGTGCGCTGATTATGGCGCTGAAAAACCCGGGCAAATACACCAGCGTTTCCGCCTTTGCGCCGATTGTGAATCCATGCAGCGTACCCTGGGGCATTAAAGCGTTTAGCAGCTATTTAGGTGAGGACAAAAATGCATGGCTGGAATGGGACAGTTGTGCGCTGATGTATGCCAGTAACGCGCAGGATGCGATCCCGACGCTTATCGATCAGGGTGATAATGATCAGTTTCTTGCCGACCAGCTGCAACCCGCAGTGCTGGCAGAAGCCGCCCGCCAGAAAGCGTGGCCGATGACGCTGCGTATTCAGCCGGGATATGATCACAGTTACTACTTCATCGCCTCTTTTATAGAGGATCACCTGCGCTTCCATGCGCAGTATTTACTGAAGTGAAAGTCCGCCCGGTTCGCCGGGCATCTTCTCATCAGAAGCGATAATCCACTGCCATAAAGTAACGACGTCCGTCTTCGTTATAGCTGTAGTCGTCACGACTGAGATCCTTGTCGCCAAGGTTCAGCACGCCTGCGCGCAGTTTGACGTCTTTAGTCACCTGCCAGGCCGCACCGGTATTCCAGATGGTATAACCGCCCGGTGTTTTAGCCGTCGCGCTGTCGGCGCGTTTCTGCCCAGTATAGTGTCCGGAAACATAGAATGACCAGTCTTCCAGCGCCAGCGGTTTCCAGTCCAGCGTACCGTTAGCGGTATGGAACGGCAGATCGGATAAAGGTTTATTTTCGCCGTTGCTGACATCACGACCATCGTTGTAGGTGTAGTTGAGTGACAGTTTCCATTCATCGTTGAACGGAATTATCAGCTCGGTTTCCACGCCCTGAATACGTGCTTTGTTAACGTTGTAGTAGCTAAATACCGGCACACCGTTCGCTGTAAAACCAACAAAGTTTTGGTAGCCTGGTGCAGCATTGACGTCAGACGTACGGCTGATGCTGATACGATCTTTCACATCGTTACGGAAAACGGTAACGCTGGATTCAACCCCTTCCAGCCAGCCTTCTTCGCCCATGTAGTAAAGCCCCAGCTCCCAACTTTCGCTGGTTTCTGGTTTCAGATCCGGGCTACCCACAATCTTACATGCGCCACGGCAGGAATTGCTCGTCCAGTCAGGGCTAAGTTGCAACAGAGAAGGTGCTTTAAATGCCGTCGCCCAGCCCCCTTTCACCGTTACGGTGTCGGTGGCGTTATAAACCAGGTAGGCACGCGGACTCCAGTGTTCACCGTAGGTTTCATGATCGTCCATACGTACGCCGGTCGTCAGCGCCAGCGGCTCGAAGATCCGCCATTCATCTTCAACAAATAGCGCGTACTGGCTTGCAGATGTTTTGGAGCTGGTTCCCCCAGTCAGGTTCACCGCATCGCTAAGTTTGTCGTGACGCCATTCACCGCCAACCGTGAGAAACTGATTAATCGCCGTCAGCGGCAACGTGTATTTGCCGTCGACCGTATTGCTTTCGGAAGTTATCGGGCTGCTGTTGCCAGGGTTTTTGTTCTCGACTTTCTCACCGTAGTATTTCAGTTCGCTGGTGCCGTAATCCCAACGCCCATTATGGCTGACGGAGTAGTTCTGGCGTTCCAGGCGGTTTTTGTCCAGCGAGTCGGAATCACGATCCTGACGGTCGAAACCGTATCCGGCAGTAAAATCGTGATTTTGATTCGGTGTCCAGGCAAATTCCACATTGCCGTCGCGGCTGGAGAATCCTTCAATACGCGGCGTTTCTCCGGTATCGGTGGTCGTTGAGTTTTGCGGGTCATCCTTTTCACGTTTTGCCAGGCTGCCGTAAGCTTTCATTCCCAGCACACCATCAATTAATGGTCCGCTGGTAAAGAACTGACCGTTATAGGTATCACCGCGATCGCGATGTTCCTGAATGGTGGTATCGACGGTAACGGTACCCGACCATTTCTGACCGATTTTTTTGGTGATGATATTCACTACACCGCCGAGCGCATCGGAACCGTACAGCGACGACATCGGGCCACGGACCACTTCAATACGTTCGATGGAATCGACCGGGATCCAGTTCAGATCGAAATCATTGTGGCGGAAGACGGCATTGCGGGAGTTAACGCGTTTACCGTCGACGAGAATCAGGGTGTAGCTGCTGTCCAGACCACGAATACTAACGCCCTTACGGTTATCCCCTTCGTTCGTCAGTTGTACGCCAGGCACTTCTTTGAGGACATCCTTCAGATTCTGTACCGGTTTTCGCTGCAGGTCTTCCTAGGTAATGACGCTGATACTGGCGGGTGCATCTTTAAGGTTTTGCTCAACGGAAGATGCAGTGACAACCATCGTTTCGCCATCATCATCGACCGCTAACACAGGCCATGCACAAGAAATAGCGGACAAACACAGCCCGACCCGTACGAAAGGGTTCAACCTAAACATTCCATATCTCCATGAGGTAACTACGAAAATAAAATGGGTTATCGCTCACATCTTCTTCACGTCCCCTTGCGTATGGCAGCATCGCGGTGGACTTATTTGTATGCAGGTGATCATCCCAGAAAGCCAGACCAGCCTCTGATTTGTCAGCCTTTTTTGATTGCGGCGTAACGATAATGCAAACGATAACAATTATCAATCCAAATGTTAAATTTTATATCCGCATGATTTGTCAGGGAAATGGAATTGAAAAAGCCCTCTCGGTTGAGAGGGCTTAGCAAGGAAGGGAGGAAACTTATTTCTTATCGTTCTGCGGGAACTTCATTTCGCTGTAACGTACGAAGTGAGTTCCTTTAATCAGCTTGTAGCCGAACCAAATAATCAGGAACAGCGGGATACCAATATACGTTGCCGCTACGCCGCCCCAGTCAATGGTATCTTTCAGGAACGCTTCGTAGTTCTGGCCCAAAGTGATAATCAGACACAGAATGAATGCGAAGATCGGCCCCAGTGGGAAGAAACCTGAACGGTACGGCAGATCGTTAATGTCGTGTCCCTGCAATACGTAACCGCGACGGAAGCGATAGTGGCTAATGGCAATCCCCAGCCAGGCGATAAAACCGGTCATCCCGGAGGTGTTCAGCAGCCACAGGTATACCGTCTGGTTGCCAAACATGGAGGTCAGGAAGCACAGACCGGCAATCACCGTCGTCGCATACAGCGCATTACGCGGCACGCCACCACGCGACAGTTTAGCGAAAATGCGCGGCGCTTTACCGTCACACGCCAGGGTGTACAGCATACGAGTAGACGCATACATACCGGAGTTACCCGCTGACAGCACCGCCGTCAGAATAACTGCGTTCATCACCGCCGCCGCAGAGAGCAGACCCGCGTGCTGGAACACCAGGGTGAACGGACTGACGCTGATGTCTTTAACATCGTTACGCAGCAGGCTCGGATCGGTGTACGGAATAATCAGGCTGATAATCAGGATCGCGAACACATAGAACAACAGGATTCGCCAGAACACCTGACGTACCGCGCGTGGAATGTTTTTCGCCGGATCCTCGGACTCGCCTGCAGCAATACCGATCAGCTCGGTTCCCTGGAAAGAGAAGCCGACAATCATAGCTACGCCGATCATCGCCGCAAAACCACCAGCAAACGGCGCTTCGCCGATTGTCCAGTTGCTCCAGCCCGCAGGCTGCGCGCCTTTGAAGATACCGATAATCATCAGCACGCCAACGATGATAAAGACAATAACTGTCGTGACTTTGATCAGTGAGAACCAGTATTCCGCTTCACCAAAGCCGCGAACTGAGATGTAGTTCAGCAGGAAGATAACGCCGAGGAACAGCGCACTCCAGATCCAGCCCGGTGTATCCGGGAACCACCAGCTCATGACCAGCTGAGCTGCAACCAGGTCAACGGCGATAGTCACCGCCCAGTTGTACCAGTAGTTCCAGCCCAGCGCGAAGCCAAAGCCTTCTTCAACATAGTTCTGACCATAAGTGGCAAACGAACCGGAAACCGGCATATATGCAGCCAGTTCACCGAGACTGGTCATCAGGAAGTAAACCATCAGGCCAATCAACATATACGAGAGCAATGCCCCGCCCGGACCTGCCTGAGAAATCGTTGCGCCAGAGGCAACAAAAAGACCTGTACCGATGGAACCGCCAATGGCAATCATCGTCAGGTGACGCGCCTTTAATTCACGGCGTAAGCCCGGCGCTTCTGTGGTTTTAGTTTCGGAAACCATACAAAAATGCTATCCATCTTAAAAATGAGGCGCGATTGTAGCAGACGATTGGCAATCCTTCCGGCAGAAATACACGGTTATAAGACACCTTCATGATCGCCCAGGGATTATAAGTAAAGCAGCCAATCTCTTTTCTGGCGAATGCATGCTGAGGGCGCTGCGTCACGAAATCGACACAGCACCAGCATGTTCTTGTACAGCAACTTAACGCGGTACATTCGCGGGATCGCAATAGTCCAGAAAGCGCCTTAGCGCGTTGGAAAGGTGTTTTTGCCGATGATGTATACGCCACAACGTACGCATCAGGCGCGGCAGAGGGACCGCAACTTCACTTAATGTGCCTGCCTGCAATTGATCTTCAATCACCCGTCGCGACAGGCAACTAATTCCCAACCCATGACGCACCGCATGTTTGATTGCCTCGGAGTTACCTAATTCCATCGCCATCTCAAACTTCGGTAAATGTGACAGCAACAGATAATCGACAATCTCCCGCGTGCCGGAGCCGCGTTCACGCAGGATCCACGGCGCAGCGGCCAGCTGTTCTAAGGTGACCGGACCACGAGCCAATGGCGAAGTCGGCGCGGCGAAAACCACCAGCTCGTCTTCCAGCCACGGTTCAGAAATGATTTCAGTGCTGTGGCACGGTCCTTCAATAAAGCCAATATCAACGCGGAAATCCAGCACCGCTTGCATCACGTCCTGGCTGTTCCCAACGCTAAGTTCAATCGGCAACTGCGGATAATCATGGCGATAACGGGCAATGACTGCAGGCAGAATGTAGTTACCGATAGTACTACTGGCATAGATACGAATCGCGCCGTTGTCTTCGCGAAACAGTTGTTCGATTTCAACCGCCTGTTCAAGCAGTGCCAACGCGCGCGGATAGAGCAGCCGCCCGTGTTCATTAACAACCAGTCTTTTCCCCACGCGATCAAACAGTTGCACGCCAAGCTGCCCTTCCAGGTCGGTCAAGGCTGCGCTCACTGCTGATTGCGACAACGCCAGCATCACCGACGCCTGGGTGGTTGATCCACTTTTCAATACTTCTGCAAAAACTTCCAACTGTCGGAGGGTGATGTGCATAGTCGCTTACCACTTATAAAGATTAATTATAAATATATAATCAATTTTATTTTTAAACCAGTTAGTCGTAACCTTATGCCCGGTTAAAGGAGAGGGTTATGACGAATATCACCTTACAGAAACAACATCGTACACTGTGGCATTTTATTCCGGGGTTAGCCCTGAGTGCAGTTATCACCGGGGTCGCCCTGTGGGGTGGTTCCATTCCCGCGGTTGCGGGTGCCGGGTTTAGTGCCCTCACCCTCGCAATCTTGTTGGGGATGGTTTTAGGCAACACCATCTATCCGCACATCTGGAAAAGCTGTGACGGTGGTGTGCTGTTTGCCAAGCAATATTTATTACGTCTGGGTATCATTCTTTATGGCTTCCGTCTGACGTTCTCGCAAATTGCCGATGTCGGTATCAGTGGGATCATCATTGACGTGTTGACGCTGTCCAGTACCTTCCTGCTGGCTTGCTTCCTGGGGCAGAAAGTGTTTGGTCTGGATAAGCACACCAGCTGGTTGATCGGTGCCGGTAGCAGTATCTGTGGTGCTGCCGCGGTACTGGCGACTGAGCCGGTAGTGAAAGCGGAAGCCAGTAAAGTAACCGTGGCTGTTGCAACCGTTGTTATCTTCGGGACCGTGGCGATTTTCCTCTACCCGGCGATATATCCGCTGATGTCTCAATGGTTTAGTCCGGAAACTTTCGGTATCTACATTGGTTCTACTGTGCACGAAGTGGCGCAGGTGGTGGCGGCAGGTCATGCCATCAGCCCGGATGCAGAAAACGCAGCAGTTATTTCCAAAATGCTGCGCGTGATGATGCTGGCTCCGTTCCTCATCCTGCTGGCGGCGCGTGTTAAACAGCTGTCTGGGGCGAACAGCGGCGAGAAAAGCAAAATCACTATTCCGTGGTTTGCCATCTTGTTCATCGTAGTTGCCATCTTTAACTCGTTCCACCTGTTACCGCAGAGCGTGGTGAACATGCTGGTAACGCTGGATACCTTCCTGCTGGCAATGGCGATGGCGGCGCTGGGTCTGACCACTCACGTCAGCGCGCTGAAAAAAGCCGGGGCGAAACCTCTGCTGATGGCACTGGTACTGTTTGCCTGGCTGATTGTTGGTGGTGGTGCGATTAACTATGTGATTCAAAGCGTCATCGCATAAACCACTACATCTTGCTCCTGTTAACCCGCTATCATTATCGTTTTCCTCCAGCGGGTTTAACAGGAGTCCTCGCATGAAATACATTGGAGCGCACGTTAGTGCTGCTGGCGGTCTGGCAAATGCCGCAATTCGCGCCGCCGAAATCGACGCAACCGCGTTTGCCTTGTTCACCAAAAACCAACGTCAGTGGCGTGCCGCACCGCTCACGACGCAAACCATCGATGAATTCAAAGCCGCCTGTGAAAAATATCACTACACATCGGCGCAAATTCTTCCCCACGACAGTTATCTGATTAACCTCGGACATCCGGTCGCTGAAGCTCTGGAAAAATCGCGCGATGCGTTTATAGATGAAATGCAGCGTTGCGAACAGCTGGGGCTTTCTTTGCTCAACTTCCACCCTGGCAGCCATCTGATGCAGATTTCAGAAGAGGATTGCCTTGCGCGTATTGCCGAATCCATCAACATTGCGCTGGATAAAACTCAAGGTGTGACAGCGGTGATTGAAAACACCGCCGGTCAGGGCAGTAACTTAGGGTTTAAATTCGAACATCTCGCGGCGATTATCGACGGCGTGGAAGATAAATCCCGCGTCGGCGTCTGCATTGATACCTGCCATGCTTTCGCTGCCGGGTATGATTTGCGTACTTCTGCCGAATGCGAGAAAACGTTCGCGGATTTTGCCCGTATTGTCGGCTTTAAGTATCTGCGCGGGATGCACCTTAACGATGCGAAAAGCACCTTTGGCAGCCGCGTTGACCGCCATCATAGCCTCGGTGAAGGCAATATCGGTCATGATGCGTTCCGCTGGATCATGCAGGACGACCGTTTCGACGGCATTCCGCTGATCCTTGAAACCATCAACCCGGATATCTGGGCAGAAGAGATCGCCTGGCTGAAAGCGCAACAAACTGAAAAAGCGGTGGCCTGATCGATGAACGACAGGGAAAAGCAGATTCTTAAAATTTTACGGCGTAACCCGCTGATTCAACAGAACGAAATTGCGGATATGCTGCAAATCAGCCGTTCGCGCGTTGCGGCGCATATTATGGATTTAATGCGCAAAGGCCGGATTAAAGGCAAAGGTTACATTCTCACCGAGCAGGAATACTGCGTAGTGGTGGGGACAATCAATATGGATATTCGCGGGATGGCGGATATCCGTTACCCGCAAGCGGCTTCTCATCCCGGTACCATTCATTGCTCGGCAGGCGGCGTTGGACGCAATATCGCCCACAATCTGGCGCTGTTAGGCCGCGACGTCCATTTGCTTTCAGTGATTGGCGATGACTTTTATGGCGAAATGCTCCTGGAAGAAACGCGCCGCGCCGGCGTGAATGTCTCCGGCTGCGTTCGTTTACATGGCCAAAGCACATCGACGTATCTGGCAATTGCCAATCGAGACGATCAAACCGTGCTGGCGATTAACGATACCCATCTGCTGGATCAGTTGACACCGCAACTACTGAACGGGTCGCGCGATTTACTTCGTCATGCGGGCGTGGTACTTGCTGATTGTAACCTGACAGCCGAGGCGCTGGAATGGGTCTTTACCCTCGCTGATGAAATCCCGGTGTTTGTCGATACCGTTTCAGAATTCAAAGCGGGCAAAATCAAACACTGGCTGGCGCATATTCACACCCTGAAACCCACTTTACCGGAGCTGGAAATTTTATGGGGACAGGCGATCACCAGCGATGCTGACCGTAATGCCGCAGTGAATGCGTTGCATCAGCAAGGCGTTCAGCAACTGTTTGTTTATTTGCCCGATGAGTCAGTTTATTGCAGCGAAAAGGATGGAGAGCAATTTTTGCTGACAGCGCCAGCGCATACGACAGTAGACAGTTTTGGTGCTGACGATGGTTTTATGGCGGGCCTGGTATATAGCTTTCTGGAGGGAAACAATTTCCGTGACAGCGCCCGTTTTGCGATGGCCTGCGCGGCAATTTCACGCGCCAGCGGCAGCTTAAACAACCCTACCCTGTCTGCCGATAACGCGCTTTCATTAGTGCCGATGGTGTAACAATGTTGCCGGATTCGACGCTTGACTACATCTTATCCGGCTCATAACTCGCGCACTACGCTAAGCCAATAAAGAATCCTGCAATGGTTGCACTCATCAGGTTAGAAAGTGTCGCCGCCGCCAGCGCGCGTAAACCAAGCTGGGCGATTTCCGGTGCACGGTGTGGCGCAACCGCAGAAAACGCCCCCACCACCACCCCGATAGAACCAAAGTTAGCGAAACCGCACAACGCGAAGGAAATAATCGCCACGGTTTTAGCATCCAGAGTGCCAGCTGTTTGCAGATAAGGTGAGAAATTGAGGTAAGCGACAAATTCATTTATTGCCAGTTTCTGTCCAATCAAACTCCCGGCAAGATTCGCATCACTCCAGTCAACACCCATTACCCACGCCAGTGGGGCCAGCAGGTAACCTAAAATGGACTCCAGCGAGGCATGTTCAAAGCCAAACCAGCCGCCAACGCCGCCGATAATACCGTTAATTAACGCAATGATGGCGACAAATGCCATCACTACTGTCGCCACACCTGCGGCGATTTTCAGCCCGGTCATTGCCCCTGTCGCAGCGGCTTCAATAATGCTTTTTGGCGGTGTTTCGGTGAAAGAGAGGTTATTAAAGGAAACCTGCGAAGATTCTGTTGCCGGGCTTAACAGGCGGGCAAACAAGATCCCGCCGGGGATCGCCATTAACGATGCCGCCAGCAGATATTCCACAGGCACGCCCAGTGCGGCGTAACCAATCATTGTCGAACCAGCAATCGAGGCCATCCCGCTACAAATCGCTGTAAATAATTCATTGCGATTCAGACGATTGATAAAGGGTTTGACGATTGCCGGAATTTCGTTTTGCCCGAGGAAAATGGTAGTGACCGCGACGAATGACTCAATCTTGCTGATATTCAATGCTTTCTGGAATATACCGCCGAGAATGCGAATTAAGATCCCCATCACACCGATGTAGTAGAGAATACTCACCAGTGCTGTAACGAAGATAATTGCCGGTAATACCCTGAAACCAAAGATAAATCCTGCGCCATCAAATAAGGTATCCATTTTTGGTCCGACCAGAGAACCAAAGATAAATGCGCTACCTGCATCGCTGTACGCCATCACTTTATGCACGCCAAAAGCGACTTTTTCTGCGACCCAACGCCCTGGTGGTAACCAAAGCATAATGCCGCCAATCACGACCTGTAACACTAACGCCGCGCCAACGGTACGCAGGCTGATCTTCTTCTTGTTTACTGACAGCAAAAACGCAATTGCCAGCAATACCACCATTCCCAGAACACTTCTCATGACATCCATAGTTATTATCTCTTCATGTCATTTTGGGCGACGGCTTTCTGCCCATCAGAAATAGCCGGGCCTGCATCTTGCGATACTGTCCCGGCTTGTTATCAACACTTAATGGGTTTTGATGTAGCCGCGCACGCACTCTTCGACTAATCCCCAGAACCAGTCAGTATCAATAGTGATGCCGACTTTGGTATTGGCGGGCTTGCCAAGAACGCCCAGCTCGTCGCAGACCGTACGCCCGTAGCAAGGGCCGCTGTTAACGTCCACTTCGACGTACATCTCCTGGGTTTTAATGCCATCAGGGTTAATCAGATAACCGATGCAGGTGGCGTCATGCACCGGGCCGCCAGCCAGGCCGTAGTTTTCGAACTGGGTTTTGAGAGTGAAGTTCATGATGTCGCTGAACAGCTCTCCGGCAGGGCCGCCTGCCCTTTCCATCCGAGCAATCACGTCCGGGGTGCAAACGGTCTGGTTGGTGAGATCGAGGCCCATCATCACTAATGGAACGCCGGAGGTGAACACCACGCGTGCGGCTTCCGGGTCAGCAAAGATGTTGAACTCGGCAGATGGGGTGAAGTTGCCAGTACCGTAAGCGCCGCCCATCAGCACAATTTCACGGATTTTCGGCAGGATCGCGGGTTGCATACGCATTGCCACCGCGATATTTGAAAGTGGGCCAACCGGCACCAAAGTGATATCGCCATCGCTTGCCATCAGGGTATCAATGATATATTTCACCGCATGAGTGCTTTCTGCCTGGCGGGTCAGCGGCTCGAATACCGGGCCATCCAGTCCGGTTTCACCGTGAATATTATCGGCAACGATTTGTTGACGCATAATGGGCTGTGGCATCCCCGCATAAACCGGAACATTAATCTCCAGTTTCTGGCAAACATTCAGGCCATTAATTAATGTTTTATCAAGCGTCTGATTACCCGCCACAATGGTGATACCTAATAAATCAATCGCCGGATGTTTCGCTGCCATCATTATGGCAATAGCATCATCATGACCCGGATCACAATCCAGAATAATTTTTCTCTTTTCCATTGTTTATTTCCTCTGTTTCCAGTTGCGTTATTTTTTCTACAGCAAAGAAAATTCGATCGGGCCGATGATTGAATCTTAACAACAGCGTAAGTATGCTAAATATGAGAAATCTCATAGCGGATAAACATCGTGAAAGAAATCCACAATAATGACCTTAAGCAGCAATTGATGAGTGAATCTGCGTTTAAGGATTGCTTTTCAACGGATGTTTCAGCCGATACGCGGCTGTTTCATTTTTTAGCGCGTGACTACATTGTGCAGGAAGGGCAACAGCCGTCATGGCTGTTTTATCTGACGCGAGGCCGCGCCAGGCTTTACGCCACGCTTGCTAATGGTCGCGTGTCGCTGATCGATTTCTTTGCCGCTCCCTGTTTTATTGGCGAGATTGAGTTAATCGACAAAGACCATGAACCGCGTGCGGTGCAGGCTATTGATGAGTGTTGGTGCCTTGCGCTCCCTATGAAACATTACCGCCCGCTGTTATTAAACGACACGCTATTTTTACGAAAACTCTGCGTCACCTTAAGTCATAAAAATTATCGTAATATTGTTTCTTTAACTCAGAATCAATCATTTCCGTTAGTGAATCGCCTGGCAGCTTTTATATTACTCTCGCAGGAAGGTGATCTTTATCACGAAAAGCATACGCAAGCGGCAGAGTATTTAGGTGTTTCTTATCGACATCTTTTATATGTTCTCGCGCAATTCATTCACGACGGTTTATTAATTAAAAGCAAGAAAGGGTATCTAATTAAAAACAGAAAGCAGTTGTCAGGACTGGCACTGGAGATGGACCCGGAAAATAAATTCTCAGGGATGATGCAGTAAAAATTATTTGCAATAGAGCGATTGCCGGATGTGACGCTTAATAAGCGCGTACATCCGGCAATGACACTCAAGCTAAACCAATAAAGAACCCGGCAATGGTCGCGCTCATCAGGTTGGAAAGCGTTGCTGCTGCCAGCGCCCGTAAACCAAGCTGGGCGATTTCCGGTGCGCGTTTTGGCGAAATAGCCGAAAATGCGCCAACGACAACACCGATAGAACCAAAGTTAGCAAAACCACAAAGCGCAAAGGAGATAATCGCAATGGTTTTCACTTCCAGCGTGCCGCCCGTTTGCAGGTATGGGGAGAAGCTCAGGTAAGCGACGAATTCGTTAATCGCCAGTTTCTGCCCAATCAGGCTACCCGCCAGGTTGGCATCACTCCAGTCCACACCCATGATCCACGCCAGCGGTGCCAGCACATAGCCAAAAATACTTTCCAGAGAGGCATTGGCGAAACCAAACCAGCCGCCAATTCCGCCGATAATGCCGTTGATCAGCGCAATAATTGCGACAAACGCCATTACCACCGTCGCCACACCAGCGGCGATTTTCAGCCCGGTCATCGCACCGCTCGCCGCCGCTTCGATAAAGCTTTTTGGCGGCGTTTCGCTGAACGACAGATTTTCAAATGTCACCTGCGAAGGCTCGGTGGCTGGGCTAAGAATACGTGCAAACAAAATACCACCAGGGATCGCCATTAGCGATGCCGCTAACAGGTAATCAATTGGTACGCCCATTCCGGCATAACCAATCATCATCGAACCAGCAATGGACGCCATCCCGCTACAAATTGCGGTAAACAACTCGTTGCGATTCATGCGATCGATAAACGGTTTAACGATCGCCGGGATCTCATTTTGCCCGAGGAAAATAGTGGTAACCGCAACAAAAGATTCGATTTTGCTGATGTTGAGGGCTTTCTGGAAAATGCTGCCAAGGATGCGAATCAGCAGCCCCATCACGCCAATGTAGTACAGCAGACTGATGAGCGCAGTGACGAAGATAATCGCCGGAAGTACGCGAAAGGCGAAGATAAAACCCGCACCGTCAAAGAGGACATCCATTTTCGGCCCGACCAGCGAACCAAAAATGAAGGCGCTACCGGCATCACTGTAAGACATCACTTTATGAACGCCTAATGCCGCCTGTTCTACCGCCCATTTTCCTGGTGGAAAATAGAGCATGATTCCGCCAATGGCGATTTGTAGCAGCAACGCGGCTCCAACCGTGCGCAAACTGATGCTCTTTTTATTCACTGACAACAGAAATGCTATTGCCAGTAACACCACCATCCCCACAACACTTCTCATTATATCCATATTGATTTTCCCTTCATGCCAGTAAACCCGGCGTCAGCGCCAGGTTTTGGTATGCTTGATGAGTACGGGCGACGGCTTTCTGCCCGTCAGAAATTAACCCGCGAGACGCTGGTATTCTTTGGCTATTTCACTCGCCAGGATGGCGTTGTTGAACACCAGCTGGATGTTGGATTTCAGGCTGTCACCGCCGGTCAACTCAGCAACGCGCGCCAGCAGGAATGGCGTACTTTCTTTACCAATAACACCCTGCGCTTCAGCTTCAGCTACCGCCTGATCGATCGCCGCATTGATAGTGTGTTCCGGCATAGCAAACTGTTCCGGAATCGGGTTCGCTACCACGAGGCCACCGTTCAGCCCGCTTTGCCATTTCACCGCCATTGCACGGGCAATTTCGCTGGCGCTGTCGAGACGAATGCTCACGTCAAACGGGCTGGTGCGGCAGAAAAACGCAGGCAGCGCTTTGGTCTGATAGCCAATTAGCGGTACACCGAAAGTTTCTAAATATTCGGTAGTTAAGCCTAAATCGAGAATAGATTTCGCCCCGGCACAAACAACGGTGACATTAGTATTTGCCAGTTCTTGCAAATCGGCAGAAATATCGAAGGTATGTTCCGCCCCGCGATGCACACCACCAATTCCCCCCGTGGCAAATACTTTAATTCCGGCAAGCGCCGCAATAATCATCGTTGAAGCAACGGTGGTTGCGCCATTTTTTCCGGCGGCAACAACAAAAGGTAAATCGCGACGACTAACTTTGGTCACGTTATGCCCTTCACGACCCAGCAATTCAATTTCTTCTTTGCTTAAACCCACTTTCATCACGCCGCCAATAATGGCGATAGTGGTAGGTACAGCACCCTGTTTACGAATAGTTTCTTCAACCTCAATTGCGGTCTGGGCATTTTGTGGGAACGGCATCCCGTGAGAAATAATGGTCGATTCCAGCGCCACAACCGGTTTTTTGTTTTTTAAAGCGTCCTGCACTTCTGGGGAAATTTGTAATAATTCAGGGGAAATTTTTAATTCAGACATTCTGCGTTCTCCACTAACGATATAACGTTGGCAATCGATAAATCGGGGTTATTGGTGTATTCACAGGAGAGCGCCATTGACGAACATCCCTGTGCGAAACGAACAGATTCGGCAAACGGCATTCCGTCTACCCAACACGAAGCAAGCCCCGCCATCATGGCATCGCCCGCTCCGGTAACATTAATGACATTGGTTTTGATCGGCGCAGACCAACCACTTTCACCGCTGATATCACTGTAATAAACGCCGTCGCCGCCCATGCTCAATACCATTCGGTTCAGGCCATGTTGATGGAACCAGGCAGCAACTTTTGCCACATCTTCACGCCCTGACAGCGTAATCCCACTCAGGGTTTCCGCTTCAAGGCGGTTTGGCTTCAGGGTGTGGATCTGATTTAGACGGTCGCGCACTTTGACACATTTCCATGCCGAAACCGGATCGACAAATACAGGTACATTGGCGGCATTATCCAGAATCCATGCCAGTGCCTCTTCACTGATATTACAGTCTGCGACAATGACCTTTGCCCTCTGAATAAATTCACGGTGCTGTGCGAGATATTCAGCTGTAATAGCGTTGCTAATATTCATGTCATTTATAGCAACCAGCATTTCACCGGTATTATCGAGTAATGATAAATAGCTTGACGTATTTTCTCCCGGCACAATCAAGCATTTATCGACATAAACGCCAGATTGATTGGTTTGCGTTAGCAGCGATTGACCATAAAAATCACTGCCTACGGCGCTCAGTAGCCAGGCTTTGTTCCCCAGCAACGCCAGGTTTTGTGCAATATTGCGCCCGACTCCACCAGGCGTAAATTTTATTTTACCTGGATTTGAATCCGCATAATTTAATGATTCATGTGAATATCCGGCGACATCAATATTCGCCGAACCTATAATTACGACATAATCCTTTTCGCGCATAGCACGTCCTCTGGTAAAAAATTACCAACCCTGTCAATCCACAAGAATATTGATACTGCAAAGACGGTTTAAACATGTGTTCATATTTAAACATGTGCTCATAGTATGCATGTTTTACGTAAAGTAAATTACCGCCAGAGAGGCAAAATGGGCAGATTTGAGCAGGCTCACAAAACGCGATTAAATGCCTGAATTATAAAAACGGGGAATTTGTGACGGGATGCACAGAACAGGAACAATAAAAAAGGGCAGAAATTAATCTGCCCTTGAGGAAATAACCTTAGTGTTTGATGAAGGTTTCAGGTTTCTACTAAAAGATAAAACCATTTAAATTCATAAAATTACATTCACAAACCGGTCATTCTCTTTGCGCGCATCAAATGTTACAGGGCAGGAAATTTCTGCCCTGTAACACACCTTTTATTACGCTGCTTTCGCTACTGCGTCCACTTCCGGACGTTTCAGGAAGGCATAGGCCAGACCCGCCACCAGCGTACCGGCAATAATGGCTACCAGGTAACCCAGTACCGGCGTAATAGCGCCAGGGATCAGCAGAACAAACAGACCACCGTGTGGTGCCATCAGTTTCGCACCAATCGCCATTGAGATTGCGCCAGTCAGCGCCCCACCAACGATACAGCACGGTAGCACACGCATCGGATCACGAGCAGCAAACGGAATTGCACCTTCCGAAATAAAGCACAGACCAAGTACCAGAGCGGCTTTGCCACCTTCCTGCTGCGCTTTGTCGAATTTGCGACGCGCCACCATTGTTGCCAGACCCATTGCCAGCGGTGGCACCATACCTGCCGCCATAATCGCCGCCATCGGGCCATAGGTTTGAGTACTCAGCAGACCCACACCGAATGCGTACGCTGCTTTGTTTACCGGACCGCCCATGTCAGTACACATCATGCCACCGAGGATCGCCCCCAGCAGAACCGCATTCGCAGTCCCCATGGTCTGCAGCCAGTGAGTCAACCCTTCGAGAATGCCAGCAACCGGTTTACCGATCAGGTAGATCATCGCCAGACCGACCACCAGACTGGAAATTAGCGGAATGATCAGGATCGGTTTCAGCGCCTCCATACTCTGCGGCAGTTTCAATTGCGTACTGATTAACTTCGCAATGTAACCAGCCAGGAAGCCCGCAATAATACCGCCAATGAAGCCAGAACCGGTGCTGACCGCCAGCATACCGCCAATCAGACCCGGCGTGAGACCCGGACGATCGGCAATGGAAAAGGCAATATAACCTGCCAGTACCGGCACCATCAACGCAAAGGCTGAACCACCACCAATCTGCATCAGCGCCGCAGCCAACGTACCCGGCTCTTTAAACGCTTCGATACCAAAAGCAAAAGAAAGCGCGATACACAGACCACCTGCAACGACCATCGGCAGCATGTAAGAGACGCCCGTCAGCAAGTGACGGTAAGCGCCTGCACCCTCTTTCTTACTTTCAGTGGTCGCTGTTTGAGCTTTGCCCGCCGGTTCATACGGCGTTGCTTCAGCAACCGCTTTATCCAGTTCCTGCGCGGTTTTCTTCAGCGCCAGACCGGTAGAGGTGCGATACATCGGTTTACCAGCAAATTTCGCCAGATCCACTTCGATATCTGCCGCCACAATCACCAGATCCGCTGCTGCGACTTCTTCGGGAGTGATTGCATTACCCGCGCCAACCGAACCACGGGTTTCAACTTTCACCCACCAGCCACGTTTTTTCGCTTCGGTTTCAATGGCTTCAGCCGCCATAAAGGTGTGTGCTACGCCAGTCGGGCAAGCAGTCACCGCAACTACGCGTTTCGGACCGCTGGCGGCAACCGGTGCTGCCGCAGCGACCGGCGCAGTGTAAGGTTTCGCATGGCCTTTGGCTTCACTCAGGAACAGCTCAGGGTGCGCAACTGCCCGGGAAATATCACCCAGCCAGACATTTTTACCGTTCAGCGCGCTGTCATTCGGGATGGAATCACCGAGAACAATCGCCATTTCTGCGTCGTTCGGATTGTCGATGATTTCCAGTTTTGCTTTTCGCGCCGCCGCGCCCAGCAGGGTCTTCGCCATATAGGCGCGTGCCTGACCGAGATTAGCGTCAATAATCAGCAGCGTTTTCATTATGCCTCTCCTGCTGTCAGTTAAAAGGTTGTAAGTCGACGCGCGCCATCATTGCGGCCAACTGCGGACGATCGGTAATACCCACATTGCTTTGACTTACCGCCAGGGCTGCAACAGCTGTCGCCAGACGCAGTGTGTGTTCACTGGATTCACGCATCAGCAAGCCATAAATCAGGCCACCAACCATAGAATCCCCTGCGCCAACGGTGCTTACGACATCGACTGACGGTGGTTTGGCGATCCATTCGCCGGAGGCATTAACCCAAAGCGCGCCTTCGGCACCCAGTGAAATAACAACATGCGCGATGCCTTGTTCACGCAGCGCATGCGCAGCTTCAATCACATCTTTCATTTCAGGCAGTTTACGGCCTGCCCAGATTTCCAGCTCGCGGCGGTTAGGTTTCACCAGCCACGGTGCCGCTTTCAAACCTGCTACTAACGCTTCACGGCTACTATCAAAGATAATGCAAGGACACTGACTACGCAGGCGAGTCATCCAGTCGGTGAACGCTTCCGGGCTGACGCCTGACGGTAAGCTTCCGCTGACACAGACCATATCGAACTGACCGAGCCAGCTCAGAGAATCAGTCACAAAGCGTTCCCAGTCGGCGGGGGTGACTTCAAAACCCGAGAAGTTGAAGTCGGTCACTTCGCCGTCTTTTTCCGTCAGCTTAACGTTAATTCGGGTGCGCCCCTGTACAACCTGGAAACGGTTGGCAATGCCCAGCTCGCTGAACAGTTGCTGAAAACCATCCTGATTGTCTTTACCCAGGAAGCCGCCAACGGTGACATCAATTCCCAGGTCTTTTAATACTTTGGCCACGTTGATGCCTTTACCCGCCGCATGCAGACCGGTGGTTTTCACCAGGTTCACTTCGCCGCGTTCAATTTCCGGGCAGAAACCAACAAGGTCATAAGCCGGATTAAGGGTGATCGTAGCAACACGTCTACTCATTATGCGCCCTCCCCAAGACCAGCAGCGATAGCGTCGCCAATGGCTTTCAGCGCCTGTTCAGCATCTGCACCCTGGGCGGTAAAGCGTAGGCGATGACCTTTCTTAACGCCAAGTGCCACAACTTTCATCAGACTACGTCCGTTTGCCGGTTTGCCGGTGCCATCAAGGTTTGTCACGGTAATATCACTGTTAAATTGTTTAATGGTATTGACCAGCATGGTACCTGGACGAGCATGCAGGCCGTGTTCATTGCGCACCACAAACTCCGCGCTTAACACGTCGTCGGTCGGCGCATCATCGCTGGTCAGCAGCGCCAGCAACGTTGCCGCATCCGCTTTCAGCAAGCGGTCAGCTTTATTATCGAGCAACAAATCAGCGAGACGCTTAAGAACCGCGATGGGCTGATCGTCATTCATCGCCACACTCACCAGCATGGCTGCCGTTTCGCCGTCCACATCAAAAGCATTTGCCGCACGGCTTACCGCAATCGCGCTACGCAGATTGCCTTCGGCGCTATCGCTCAGCCAGATACCCTGCCCGAGGTTCAGCGGTTGTTCATTGATGGCTTTGGTGACGAAAGTGGCGTCAACTGCCCCCGCCTCTTTCAGACGCGCAGCGTTCAGCGCCTGAAGAGTCAGCAGATCGCTGGCGACGATATCCAACGTCAGCATTTCGTTGTCGAGCTTCAGCTGCTCACTCTGCTTTTCGTCCATCAGCAATGCGCGAAGTTCTTCTGCTGTTGTTGCTGACTTCAGTTGTTCAGCAACGGAATCATCGCTCAGTACGTGGGTCAGCTGGCGTAGCAGGCCCAGATGTTCATCCGAGCTGGCAGCAATACCGATCGCCACGTACGCTACCTGGCCGTCACCCCAGGTGACGCCTTCCGGGAACTGAAATACCTGAACGCCGGTTTTCAGCACCTGATCGCGGGTGTCGGTAGTGCCGTGTGGAATAGCAATACCATTGCCGAGGAACGTTGAGGTTTGCTGTTCGCGCGCCAGCATGCCATTGACGTAGCCTTCAGCTACATTACCGGCCTGCACCAGCGCCGCAGCGACCTGGCGAATCGCCTCTTCTTTGTCTCCGGCCTTTTCGCCCGGATGGATGTCCTGTACGGATAACTGGAACATAGTTCTCCTCTCTTGCTGAATTGAAACGATTCAGCTCCTATGAGAAAAAAGCGCCAACCTGGCTTAGGGTTAAAGACAAGATCGCGCTGAAACGTTTCAAGAAAGCATAATACTTTTGTTTCAGCACGCAAGGAAAGCCGTAAAGTTATGAGCAAAAGTTTGATGTGCTGCACAATTTTTTGTCATTTTTCCTAATTGCTGATGGGAAAATCCGTTATCAGCAATTTCATTTCAGCAGCGTCAGCAGCCAATCAGCAACAGTGAAATGGCATTTTGATTATTCGTGGCGCTTTTGATTTCGCTGTCTGTTTATTTTCTGACAAGCAGCGTAAACTCCGCGTCTTCCTCTTCCAGTGATCGACCAGCATGCATAACTCCCCCGCAGTCACCAGCGCGAAATCGTTTGACCTGACCTCGACGGCGTTTTTAATCGTTGCCTTTCTCACCGGTATTGCGGGCGCTCTGCAAACCCCGACACTCAGTATTTTTCTTACTGATGAAGTACATGCCCGTCCGGCGATGGTGGGATTCTTCTTTACCGGCAGCGCTGTCATTGGGATTCTGGTGAGTCAGTTTCTCGCCGGGCGCTCTGATAAGCGCGGCGATCGCAAATCGCTGATTGTCTTTTGCTGCCTGTTAGGCGTGCTGGCCTGCACCCTTTTTGCCTGGAATCGCAACTACTTTGTTTTGCTATTCGTTGGCGTCTTTCTTAGCAGCTTTGGCTCAACCGCTAACCCGCAAATGTTTGCCCTTGCCCGTGAACATGCTGACAAAACCGGACGTGAGGCGGTGATGTTCAGCTCTTTTTTACGCGCTCAGGTTTCACTGGCATGGGTCATTGGCCCACCGCTGGCTTATGCCTTAGCGATGGGTTTCAGCTTTACGGTAATGTATCTGAGCGCAGCGGTAGCGTTTATTGTTTGCGGCGTGATGGTGTGGCTGTTTTTGCCGTCGATGCAAAAAGAGCTTCCGCTGGCGACCGGCACGGTTGAAGCGCCGCGCCGTAACCGTCGCGATACGTTGCTGCTGTTTGTCATTTGTACATTGATGTGGGGCTCGAACAGCCTGTACATCATCAACATGCCGCTATTTATTATCAACGAACTGCATCTTCCCGAGAAACTGGCCGGTGTGATGATGGGGACCGCCGCAGGGCTGGAAATCCCGACCATGTTGATCGCCGGATATTTTGCCAAACGTCTGGGTAAGCGCTTCTTAATGCGCGTTGCTGCCGTGGGTGGCGTCTGTTTTTACGCAGGAATGCTGATGGCGCATTCACCTGTCATTCTGTTGGGCTTGCAGCTGCTAAATGCTATTTTTATTGGCATTCTGGGCGGCATCGGGATGCTCTATTTTCAGGATTTGATGCCCGGTCAGGCAGGTTCAGCCACCACGCTCGATACCAACACGTCGCGCGTGGGCTGGATCATCGCAGGATCAGTGGCGGGCATCGTCGCCGAGATCTGGAATTATCACGCTGTGTTCTGGTTTGCGATGGTGATGATTATCGCTACTCTGTTTTGCTTACTGCGAATTAAAGATGTTTAAGGCGCGGTCAGCATTTCCAGATCGATAAGCCAGGTCATTGCCTGCTGACGCGAGTTACCGCACATTTCAGCGCTGGCTTGTAAGCCTGCACAGACTTTCGGTCGCAGTGGCGAGGTGAAAATTTTACAGCGTTGCTGTTCATCAAGCTGAATGCAGGGCGTATTGGCGGGCTTGCCATCTGGCATACCGGGAATAGGGCTGGAAATTGAAGGGGCAGTGCAACACGCCCCGCAACCCGGACGGCATTCCATACGTTGTTCTCTTAAGGTTAACCACCGGATTGATGAGCGCGCACAGTACCACCTTTTTTGCACCAGCAAAAGTGCGAATACCACTTGCCCGAAAGGCCCGTCGCGAGTACTTTGTCGCGATATTTTTGACATTTTCGACTACAGGAATTTTTCGATGCCAAGAGCGAACGAAATTAAAAAAGGTATGGTACTGAATTACAACGGCAAACTGCTGCTGGTTAAGGACATTGATATTCAGTCGCCCACTGCCCGCGGTGCCGCTACGCTGTACAAAATGCGTTTTTCTGATGTCCGTACCGGGCTGAAAGTAGAAGAGCGTTTCAAAGGTGATGATATCGTTGACACCGTGACGCTGACCCGCCGTTACGTTGACTTCTCCTATGTCGATGGCAACGAATATGTCTTTATGGATAAAGAAGACTATACCCCGTATACCTTCACCAAAGATCAGATTGAAGAAGAGTTGCTGTTTATGCCTGAGGGCGGCATGCCGGACATGCAGGTGCTGACCTGGGACGGTCAACTGCTGGCGCTTGAGCTGCCGCAGACCGTTGATCTGGAAATCGTTGAAACTGCACCAGGCATCAAAGGGGCATCTGCCAGCGCCCGTAACAAACCGGCGACATTGAGCACTGGTCTGGTGATTCAGGTACCAGAATACTTAAGCCCGGGCGAAAAAATTCGTATCCATATCGAAGAACGCCGTTATATGGGGCGTGCTGACTAACTTCAGCCGCATGCAGAAAAGGGATAGCTCAGGCTGTCCCTTTTTTAATTTATTATACCAATCTTCTATTTTGCGCTTCCTGAACACCTTACACCCGCAATATTCACTCGTTGATTGATCGCCCTCACACTTCATCGCATTAACAATCCAGACCAATTTCAATTGCTGTCATATAACTTTACACTGTCATTGTTAATTAATCGTTACTAAGACGTGACTCCTATGAATACAATCGCCTCCGTTACGCTCCCGCATCATGTACACGCTCCACGCTACGATCGCCAGCAGTTGCAATCACGTATCGTT
The DNA here is from genome assembly GCF_046486405.1 of Escherichia sp. WS338. Taxonomy (NCBI): domain Bacteria; kingdom Pseudomonadati; phylum Pseudomonadota; class Gammaproteobacteria; order Enterobacterales; family Enterobacteriaceae; genus Escherichia; species Escherichia sp. WS338. Next base: position 145,082 of record NZ_JBJQLL010000002.1, read on the forward strand.
CATTTTGGCTTTGGAGCCTTTCACCGCGCTCATCAGGCGTTACTGACCGATCGTGTGCTGAATGCCCAGGGCGGCGACTGGGGGATCTGTGAAATCAGCTTGTTCAGCGGTGATCAACTGATGAGCCAGCTCCGCGCACAGAACCATTTATATACCGTGCTGGAGAAAGGGGCGGACGGCAATCAGGCGATAATTGTCGGTGCCGTTCACGAATGCCTTAATGCAAAACTGGATTCCTTAGCGGCAATTATTGAGAAATTTTGCGAGCCACAGGTGGCAATTGTTTCCCTGACGATTACCGAAAAAGGCTATTGTATTGACCCAGCCACCGGTGCACTCGACACCAGCAATCCGCGGATTATTCACGATCTTCAAAATCCTGAAGAACCTCACTCCGCGCCGGGTATTCTCGTCGAAGCACTGAAACGACGCCGTGAACGCGGCCTTGCACCGTTTACCGTACTCTCCTGCGACAATATTCCCGACAATGGCCATGTGGTGAAAAACGCGGTGCTGGGGATGGCGGAAAAACGTTCACCAGAACTCGCCGGGTGGATAAAAGAACACGTCAGTTTTCCGGGAACCATGGTCGACCGTATTGTTCCGGCAGCAACCGACGAATCACTGGCGGAAATCAGCCAGCATCTGGGGGTGAATGATCCCTGTGCGATTAGCTGCGAACCGTTTATCCAGTGGGTGGTGGAAGATAACTTCGTCGCTGGGCGTCCTGCCTGGGAAGTCGCAGGTGTACAAATGGTGAATGATGTCCTGCCATGGGAAGAGATGAAACTGCGTATGCTTAATGGCAGCCACTCTTTTCTCGCTTATCTGGGTTACCTCTCAGGATTCGCGCACATCAGTGATTGCATGCAGGATCGCGCATTTCGCCATGCCGCCAGAACATTAATGCTGGATGAGCAAGCGCCGACACTGCGGATTAAAGATGTCGATTTAACACAATATGCGGATAAGTTAATTGCACGTTTTGCTAACCCGGCGCTGAAACATAAGACCTGGCAAATCGCAATGGATGGTAGCCAGAAATTACCGCAACGTATGCTGGCAGGTATTCGCATACATCTGGCGCGCGAAACGGACTGGTCGTTGCTGGCATTAGGCGTTGCAGGCTGGATGCGTTACGTCAGCGGCGTTGATGATGCCGGAAATACCATTGATGTTCGCGATCCGCTTAGCGATAAAATTCGCGATCTTGTTGCGGGCAGCAGCAGTGAGCAACGCGTCACCGCCCTGCTTTCCCTGCGTGAAGTTTTCGGTGATGATCTGCCAGATAACCCGCATTTTGTGCAGGCCATCGAACAAGCCTGGCAACAAATCGCACAATTCGGCGCGCATCAGGCGCTATTAAACACCCTCAAAATTTAACGATTTCTGCGGTTAAAGCGGATGAAGCTCGCCTTCGTCCGCTCTCCCCTTCTCTTTTCTGCCGTTTTTAGCCAGGATTAACGCTCAGTTAACTTTTAAGAGTATTGCGGAGCCGTTGTGACCAGGACCAACCTCATCACCGGTTTTCTCGGCAGCGGGAAAACCACGTCGATTCTTCATCTGTTAGCCCATAAAGATCCCAACGAAAAATGGGCGGTACTGGTTAATGAATTTGGGGAAGTCGGAATTGATGGTGCTTTGCTCGCCGATAGCGGCGCATTGCTGAAAGAGATCCCCGGCGGCTGCATGTGCTGCGTTAATGGTTTACCCATGCAGGTAGGATTGAATACCTTACTGCGTCAGGGAAAACCAGACCGCTTGTTGATAGAGCCGACCGGACTGGGTCATCCGAAACAGATCCTAGATCTCTTAACCGCGCCCGTGTATGAACCGTGGATAGATCTGCGCGCCACGTTGTGCATTCTCGATCCACGCCTGCTGCTGGACGAAAAAAGCGCCAGCAATGAAAACTTCCGTGACCAGCTGGCTGCCGCAGACATTATTGTCGCCAATAAATCCGACCGTGCGACGCCCGAAAGTGAGCAAGCGCTACAGCGCTGGTGGCAGCAAAATGGTGGCGATCGGCAATTAATTCACAGCGAGCATGGGAAAATTGACGGTCATCTTCTGGATTTGCCGCGTCGCAATTTAGCCGAGTTGCCCGCCAGCGCCGCGCATTCTCATCAGCATGGCGTGAAAAAAGGGTTAGCAGCGTTAAGCCTGCCAGAGCATCAACGCTGGCGTCGCAGTCTGAACAGCGGGCAAGGATATCAGGCCTGTGGCTGGATATTCGACGCTGATACGGTATTCGACACCATTGGCATTCTGGAATGGGCGCGACTTGCACCGGTGGAACGCGTCAAAGGCGTGATGCGTATTCCCGAAGGGCTGGTGCGAATCAACCGTCAGGGCGATGACCTGCACATTGAAACGCAAAACGTTGCGCCACCGGACAGTCGTATTGAGCTGATTTCCAGCAGCGAAGCTGACTGGAATGCCTTGCAGAGCGCGCTGTTGAAGCTTCGTTTAGCGACCACCGCGTAAGGTTGCCTGCGTTTTTCAGTAAGATAATTAGAGAAAATATGATTAAAAATTTGCCGCAAATAGTGTTGTTGAATATTGTCGGCCTCGCGCTGTTTCTTTCCTGGTATATTCCCGTTAATCATGGATTCTGGTTGCCGATTGATGCGGATATTTTTTATTTTTTTAATCAGAAACTGGTCGAAAGTAAGGCCTTTTTGTGGCTGGTTGCATTGACCAACAATCGCGCTTTCGACGGTTGTTCACTGCTGGCGATGGGAATGTTGATGCTGAGTTTCTGGCTGAAAGAAAACGCCCCAGGCAGACGACGTATCGTGATTATTGGTCTGGTCATGCTATTAACTGCAGTGGTATTAAACCAGCTGGGTCAGGCATTAATTCCTGTAAAACGGGCCAGCCCAACATTGACTTTTACCGATATTAACCGCGTCAGCGAACTGCTCTCTGTTCCCACGAAAGATGCCTCACGAGATAGCTTTCCCGGCGATCACGGTATGATGCTGCTTATTTTTTCGGCATTCATGTGGCGTTATTTCGGCAAAGTTGCAGGCCTTATCGCCCTTATTATTTTTGTGGTGTTTGCGTTTCCCAGAGTAATGATTGGCGCACACTGGTTTACTGACATCATTGTCGGTTCGATGACCGTGATATTGATCGGTTTGCCCTGGGTGTTGCTGACGCCATTAAGTGATCGATTAATCACCTTTTTTGACAAATCACTACCGGGAAAAAACAAACATTACCAAAACAAATAACTCACAGTAATTAACATCATCAGGTTTATTTTCATAGAGAGGATAATCCTGATGATGCCCCCCTGCTTTAATCCATCGTACGCAAAAATCATTCTCTAAGTAAATGAATGGATTGCATGCGCTTCACTCAATCGTACTTTAATTGACCAATCCCGCTTATTAACTTTCTGTATCACTTTTTCTTATAAAAAATCATGTAAAACCGCTCGCCAAGACCGCACCAATCGGGTAATCTCGAACTCGTTTTGCCTCGGCGGTAGATTATCCTCACAGCATATAATTTTGTGCGTTAGTCCACAGATTTGGCCTTAAGGAATTGTTTCAACATGCCCAGGTAATTAGTCTCGTGTCGCTTGGCATTTTTTTATAACGATATTTGTCGTTAAGGACTTCAAGGGAAAACAAACAACATGGTCAAATCTCAACCGATTTTGAGATATATCTTGCGCGGGATCCCCGCGATTGCAGTAGCGGTTCTGCTTTCTGCATGTAGTGCAAATAACACCGCAAAGAATATGCATCCTGAGACACGTGCAGTGGGTAGTGAAACATCATCACTGCAAGCTTCTCAGGATGAATTTGAAAACCTGGTTCGTAATGTCGACGTAAAATCGCGAATTATGGATCAGTATGCTGACTGGAAAGGCGTACGCTATCGTCTGGGCGGCAGCACTAAAAAAGGTATCGATTGTTCTGGTTTCGTACAGCGTACATTCCGTGAGCAATTTGGCTTAGAACTTCCGCGTTCGACTTACGAACAGCAGGAAATGGGTAAATCGGTTTCCCGCAGTAATTTGCGTACGGGTGATTTAGTTCTGTTCCGTGCCGGTTCAACGGGACGCCATGTCGGTATTTATATCGGCAACAATCAGTTTGTCCATGCTTCCACCAGCAGTGGTGTTATTATTTCCAGCATGAATGAACCGTACTGGAAGAAGCGTTACAACGAAGCACGCCGGGTTCTCAGCCGCAGCTAATAAACCGTTTGGATGCAATCCCTTGGCTATCCTGACGAGTTAACTGAAAGCACTGCTTAGGCAGTGCTTTTTTGTTTTCATTCATCAGAGAAAATGATGTTTCCGCGTCTTGATCCAGGCTATAGTCCGGTCATTGTTATCTTTTAAATGTTGTCGTAATTTCAGGAAATTAACGGAATCATGTTTATACGCGCTCCCAATTCTGGACGTAAGCTCCTGCTTACCTGCATTGTTGCAGGCGTGATGATTGCGATACTGGTGAGCTGCCTTCAGTTTTTAGTGGCCTGGCATAAGCACGAAGTCAAATACGACACACTGATTACCGACGTACAAAAGTATCTCGATACCTATTTTGCCGACCTTAAATCCACTACTGACCGGCTCCAGCCGCTGACCTTAGATACCTGCCAGCAGGCTAACCCCGAACTGACTGCCCGCGCGGCGTTTAGCATGAATGTCCGTACGTTTGTGCTGGTGAAAGATAAAAAAACATTCTGTTCATCTGCGACTGGTGAGATGGACATTCCACTAAAAGAATTGATTCCGGCGCTCGACATTAATAAAAATGTCGATATGGCGATCTTACCCGGTACGCCGATGGTGCCGAACAAACCCGCAATCGTCATCTGGTATCGCAACCCGTTGTTGAAAAATAGTGGCGTGTTTGCCGCGCTGAATCTCAATCTGACGCCTTCTCTCTTTTATAGTTCACGGCAGGAAGATTACGATGGCGTCGCCCTCATTATTGGTAATACTGCGCTATCTACCTTTTCTTCACGTTTGATGAACGTTAATGAATTAACCGACATGCCGGTCCGTGAAACTAAAATTGCGGGCATTCCTCTGACCGTTCGGCTTTATGCAGATGACTGGACATGGAACGATGTGTGGTACGCATTTTTACTGGGTGGCATGAGTGGAACTTTCGTTGGACTTCTCTGCTATTACCTGATGAGTGTGCGTATGCGCCCAGGCAGAGAAATCATGACCGCCATCAAGCGCGAACAATTTTACGTGGTGTATCAACCGGTGGTTGATACACAAGCTTTGCGGGTAACGGGCCTGGAAGTACTGCTACGCTGGCGGCATCCAGTAGCAGGTGAAATCCCCCCGGATGCCTTCATTAACTTTGCCGAAGCGCAAAAGATGATTGTGCCACTGACTCAGCACCTGTTTGAGTTGATTGCCCGCGATGCCGCAGAATTAGAAAAAGTACTGCCGGTAGGCGTCAAATTTGGCATTAACATTGCGCCGGCCCACTTGCACAGCGAAAGCTTTAAAGCGGATATCCAGAAACTGCTCACTTCCCTGCCCGCACACCATTTCCAGATTGTGCTGGAAATTACCGAGCGCGATATGCTGAAAGAGCGAGAAGCCACACAACTCTTCGCCTGGCTGCACTCGGTCGGCGTAGAAATTGCTATTGATGACTTCGGCACCGGGCACAGCGCGCTTATCTATCTTGAGCGTTTTACGCTCGATTATCTGAAAATTGATCGTGGATTTATCAACGCCATCGGTACGGAAACGATCACTTCACCCGTACTTGACGCGGTGCTGACACTGGCGAAACGTCTCAATATGCTGACAGTTGCTGAAGGGGTCGAAACGCCAGAACAGGCACGATGGCTAAGCGAACGCGGCGTTAATTTCATGCAAGGCTACTGGATTAGTCGCCCGTTACCGCTGGACGATTTTGTTCGCTGGCTGAAGAAACCGTATACGCCGCAGTGGTAAGGTGTGCTTACGTCCCTTATTATTCATAGTGAAAGCATGCCGGATTGCGGCTAATGATGAGTAAAAGGAAATCCGTTGCAGATGATTGTGCGCATACTGCTGCTGTTTATCGCTCTGTTCACCTTTGGTGCGCAGGCGCAGGCTATCAAGGAAAGCTATGCCTTTGCCGTACTGGGCGAACCCCGGTACGCATTTAATTTCAACCATTTTGATTATGTGAACCCCGCCGCGCCAAAAGGTGGGCAAATAACGTTGTCCGCCCTCGGCACCTTCGATAATTTCAACCGCTATGCACTACGCGGCAACCCGGGCGCACGCACCGAGCAGCTGTACGACACGCTATTTACGACTTCCGATGACGAACCAGGCAGTTATTACCCGCTGATTGCTGAAAGCGCACGCTATGCTGACGATTATTCCTGGGTGGAGGTCGCTATTAATCCGCGCGCCCGTTTTCATGATGGTTCGCCCATTACTGCCCGCGATGTAGAGTTTACTTTTCAAAAATTTATGACCGAAGGCGTGCCGCAATTTCGTCTGGTCTACAAAGGCACCACCGTCAAAGCCATTGCGCCGTTAACCGTGCGCATTGAGTTAGCTAAACCCGGCAAAGAAGATATGCTGAGTCTGTTTTCGCTGCCGGTATTTCCAGAAAAGTACTGGAAAGATCACAAACTTAGCGACCCGCTCGCCACGCCTCCGCTTGCCAGTGGTCCGTACCGCATTACGTCCTGGAAAATGGGGCAAAATATTGTCTATTCCCGCGTGAAAGATTACTGGGCAGCAAACTTACCGGTAAACCGTGGACGCTGGAATTTCGACACCATTCGCTACGATTATTACCTCGATGATAATGTCGCCTTTGAAGCGTTTAAAGCAGGTGCCTTTGATTTGCGTATGGAAAACGACGCCAAAAACTGGGCCACGCGCTATACCGGTAAAAATTTCGATAAAAAATACATCATCAAAGATGAGCAAAAGAACGAATCAGCCCAGGATACGCGCTGGCTGGCGTTTAATATCCAACGTCCGGTATTCAGCGATCGCCGGGTCCGGGAAGCGATCACTCTCGCCTTTGACTTTGAATGGATGAACAAAGCGTTGTTTTACAATGCCTGGAGTCGCACGAACAGTTATTTTCAGAATACCGAATATGCGGCCAAAAATTACCCCGACGCCGCGGAACTGGTGCTTCTGGCACCAATGAAAAAAGATCTACCGCCAGAAGTCTTCACGCAAATCTACCAGCCGCCGGTATCCAAAGGCGATGGCTACGATCGTGACAACCTGTTAAAAGCCGACAAACTTCTCAACGAAGCAGGCTGGGTGCTGAAGGGTCAGCAACGCGTTAATGTCACAACGGGTCAGCCACTCAGCTTTGAATTATTGCTTCCCGCAAGCAGCAATAGTCAGTGGGTATTGCCGTTCCAGCACAGCCTGCAACGGCTGGGTATCAACATGGACATTCGCAAGGTGGATAACTCGCAAATCACCAACCGCATGCGCAGTCGCGACTATGACATGATGCCGCGCGTATGGCGGGCGATGCCGTGGCCCAGTTCCGATTTACAGATTTCCTGGTCATCGGAATATATCAATTCCACTTATAATGCCCCCGGCGTGCAAAGCCCGGTTATCGACTCGCTGATCAACCAAATCATTGCCGCGCAGGGAAATAAAGAAAAATTACTGCCGTTGGGGCGAGCACTGGATCGCGTATTAACGTGGAATTATTACATGCTGCCAATGTGGTACATGGCGGAAGACCGTCTCGCCTGGTGGGATAAATTCTCCCAACCCGCTGTACGCCCTGTTTACAGTTTGGGTATCGATACCTGGTGGTATGACGTTAATAAAGCGGCCAAACTGCCGTCAGCCAGACAACAGGGAGAGTAGATGGGCGCTTATCTGATTCGCCGTCTGTTGCTGGTGATCCCAACGTTATGGGCGATTATCACTATCAACTTTTTCATCGTGCAAATTGCGCCTGGCGGTCCGGTCGACCAGGCCATCGCCGCCATTGAGTTTGGTAATACTGGTGTATTACCCGGTGCAGGCGGTGAAGGTGTTCGCGCCAGCCATGCACAAACGGGCGTCGGTAATATCAGCGACAGTAATTACCGTGGCGGACGCGGATTAGATCCAGAAGTGATCGCCGAGATCACTCATCGCTACGGTTTCGATAAGCCGATCCACGAACGTTACTTCAAAATGCTCTGGGACTACATCCGTTTTGATTTTGGCGACAGCCTTTTTCGCAGCGCCTCGGTGCTGACGCTGATTAAAGACAGTCTGCCGGTCTCCATCACCCTCGGATTGTGGAGCACGCTGATTATCTATCTGGTGTCGATTCCGTTAGGCATTCGCAAAGCTGTTTATAATGGGAGCCGTTTTGACGTCTGGAGTAGTGCATTTATCATCATCGGCTACGCCATTCCGGCCTTTTTGTTTGCCATCCTGCTGATTGTCTTCTTCGCGGGCGGCAGCTATTTCGACCTGTTCCCTCTGCGCGGCCTGGTTTCCGCTAACTTTGATTCGCTGCCGTGGTATCAGAAAATCACCGATTATCTGTGGCATATCACGCTGCCGGTGCTGGCGACAGTGATTGGCGGCTTTGCGGCTCTGACCATGCTGACAAAAAACTCATTCCTTGATGAAGTGCGTAAGCAATACGTGGTGACGGCACGTGCGAAAGGGGTAAGTGAAAAAAATATTCTCTGGAAACATGTGTTCCGCAACGCCATGCTGCTGGTGATTGCCGGTTTTCCGGCGACGTTTATCAGCATGTTTTTTACCGGCTCGCTGCTGATTGAGGTGATGTTTTCACTCAATGGTCTTGGCTTACTGGGCTACGAAGCGACCGTCTCGCGCGATTATCCTGTAATGTTTGGTACCTTGTATATTTTCACCCTGATTGGCCTGCTGCTGAATATTGTCAGTGATATCAGCTATACGCTGGTCGATCCGCGTATAGATTTTGAGGGACGTTAATGTCGCGACTCAGCCCCGTCAATCAGGCCCGTTGGGCGCGTTTTCGTCATAACCGTCGCGGCTACTGGTCGTTATGGATTTTCCTCGTCTTGTTTGGTTTGAGTTTGTGTTCTGAACTTATCGCCAACGATAAACCGTTGCTGGTGCGTTATGACGGCAGTTGGTATTTCCCGTTGTTGAAAAACTACAGCGAAAGCGATTTTGGCGGCCCGCTGGCAAGTCAGGCTGATTATCAGGACCCGTGGCTGAAACAACGGCTGGAAAATAACGGCTGGGTACTGTGGGCACCGATTCGCTTTGGTGCTACCAGTATCAACTTTGCTACCGATAAGCCCTTCCCTTCTCCACCCTCCCGGCAAAACTGGCTGGGAACGGATGCCAATGGCGGCGATGTGCTGGCGCGCATTCTCTATGGCACGCGGATCTCGGTTCTGTTTGGCCTGATGCTGACTCTCTGTTCCAGCGTGATGGGCGTGCTGGCGGGGGCGCTACAAGGCTATTACGGCGGTAAAGTCGATCTCTGGGGGCAACGCTTTATTGAAGTATGGTCAGGGATGCCGACGCTGTTTTTGATTATTTTACTTTCCAGCGTCGTACAGCCTAACTTCTGGTGGCTGCTGGCAATTACCGTCTTGTTTGGCTGGATGAGTCTGGTCGGCGTGGTGCGGGCGGAGTTTTTACGTACCCGTAATTTCGACTACATCCGCGCGGCGCAGGCGCTTGGCGTCAGCGATCGCAGTATCATCCTGCGTCATATGTTGCCAAATGCCATGGTCGCTACCCTCACCTTTTTACCGTTTATTTTATGTAGTTCGATAACCACCCTGACCTCACTCGATTTCCTCGGCTTCGGTCTGCCGCTCGGTTCACCGTCACTCGGCGAACTGCTGTTACAAGGGAAAAATAACCTTCAGGCCCCGTGGCTTGGGATCACCGCCTTCTTGTCGGTGGCGATATTGTTGTCTTTGCTGATCTTTATTGGTGAAGCCGTCCGCGACGCATTTGATCCTAATAAGGCGGTGTAGCATGACGCAAACTCTGTTAGCGATTGAAAATTTGTCGGTGGGTTTTCGCCATCAGCAAACCGTACGCACAGTAGTCAATGATGTTTCACTTCAGATTGAGGCTGGCGAAACGCTGGCGCTGGTGGGTGAGTCAGGTTCAGGCAAAAGCGTTACCGCGCTGTCAATTTTACGCCTGCTCCCTTCCCCGCCGGTTGAATATCTCTCCGGCGATATTCGTTTTCATGGCGAATCGCTGCTTCATGCCAGCGATCAAACGTTACGCGGTGTACGCGGTAATAAGATTGCCATGATTTTTCAGGAACCGATGGTGTCGTTAAATCCATTGCATACCCTGGAAAAACAGCTTTATGAAGTGCTTTCACTCCACCGCGGGATGCGTCGGGAAGCGGCTCGTGGCGAAATTCTTAACTGCCTTGATCGCGTCGGTATCCGCCAGGCGGCAAAACGGCTGACAGATTATCCGCATCAGCTCTCCGGCGGCGAACGCCAGCGGGTGATGATTGCGATGGCGCTGTTAACGCGACCGGAATTATTAATTGCCGATGAACCAACCACCGCGCTGGACGTCTCTGTCCAGGCGCAGATTTTACAGCTGTTGCGCGAACTGCAAGGCGAGCTGAATATGGGTATGCTGTTTATTACTCATAACCTCAGCATTGTCAGAAAACTGGCCCACCGCGTGGCGGTAATGCAAAACGGTCGCTGTGTCGAGCAAAATAACGCCGCTACGCTATTTGCCTCACCCACTCATCCTTACACACAAAAGCTACTCAACAGTGAACCGTCAGGCGACCCGGTCCCATTGCCAGAACCTGCCTCAACGTTGCTGGATGTTGAACAGCTTCAGGTTGCCTTCCCCATTCGCAAAGGGATTTTGAAGCGCATTGTGGATCATAATGTGGTGGTGAAAAACATCAGTTTTACGCTACGAGCGGGTGAAACACTGGGTTTAGTGGGCGAGTCTGGTTCCGGGAAAAGCACGACGGGACTGGCGCTGCTGCGACTGATTAACTCTCAGGGCAGCATCGTCTTTGACGGTAAGCCACTGCAAAATTTAAATCGCCGCCAGCTGTTACCTATTCGTCATCGCATTCAGGTGGTATTTCAGGATCCAAACTCCTCGCTCAACCCACGACTCAACGTTTTGCAGATTATTGAGGAAGGCTTACGGGTTCACCAGCCGACGCTTTCTGCCGCGCAACGCGAACAACAAGTGATAGCCGTGATGCATGAAGTGGGATTAGATCCTGAAACACGCCACCGTTATCCGGCGGAGTTCTCTGGTGGTCAGCGGCAACGTATTGCGATTGCCAGGGCGTTAATTCTTAAGCCCTCGCTGATCATTCTTGATGAACCAACATCATCACTCGACAAAACGGTGCAGGCGCAAATATTGACGCTATTGAAATCATTGCAACAAAAGCATCAACTGGCCTATTTGTTTATCAGCCACGATTTGCACGTTGTCCGCGCGTTATGTCATCAGGTTATCGTACTGCGACAAGGGGAAGTAGTGGAACAAGGACCGTGCGCGCGCGTGTTTGCCGCACCGCAGCAGGAGTATACGCGTCAGCTACTGGCGTTGAGCTGACGCTTAAAAAGGATTGTAGTTTGAAAAGGGTTCGGCAATTGCCACACCAAAATTTTTCAATCGGCATGTTGCAGCAAATTCGTCCTGGCGATTTACAAACAGGCACGGCTCACCTTCACACTCCAGCACCGAACATGGAACTTCGATGTCGCTTAACGCCTGGCTTAGTTTGTACATCACCGACCATGCATTATCACCATCCGGGCTAAGCAATTTAAGCGCCACCAGGCTGTTGTCACCGCACGGTCCATTTTGCGGAATCGGTTCAACCTTCGAACCTGCGAAACCAGCAGACCAGCGATAGTTCTGCGGCAGTCGATGGACGATTGAGAGTTGTAATGAAGTCACTTATTTTCCCCGGAAGTACATTTTACTTCACAATTTGTTTACATCAATTTTAACACATCATCAACAATCCGTCTTTATACAGATCGTAAAGATTGATGCCTCGCCTGCGTGGCCTCTATGGCTCTGATTTAAATAATATCTGCGGGCGTGGTCACGTTTGCGGGGCTATATGTACCCGTTTCTGCGATCTAACTCAACCTTTTTAACTACAATGATGTGACTTTTTACATAAATTGATTTTACATAAAATAAACATATATCGGGGGAATGATAGATTTGTGGTTGACATGCATCAACAAAGGAAGCCTTTTAGCTTCCTCGTTGTGCAATAGATCACCGTTTTTTCGGCCGACTGGCGTACAAACAGAAGAGAATGGAGCTGGTTGCGCAGAATGCAATTGACCAAATCATCGGCCATGCAGAGTTAAAGGTCGCAAGAGAAAGTAATGCGCCAACAATTGCCCCTATGCCGAAACGGAAGGTTCCTGCCAGCGAAGATGCCGTTCCCGCCATATGGGGAAACTCATCAAGAATGACCGCCATCGCATTGGATGACACCATCGACACGCAGCCCACAAACGCCGCAACGCCAACCACCAGCGACCAGAATCCCAGCCCCAGCAGTGCACTGATGACCATCCACGCTGCCATAATAAACTGTATCCACAACCCCGAGCGGAACATATTTAACGCGCCAATACGGCGGACGAAGCGGCTGTTAAAGATGGTCATCACGAACAGAAAAAGAATGTTTAGCGCAAAGTAATAACCAAAGTTTTCCGGCGCGACGTGGTTGATTTCAATGTAGACAAACGGTCCGGCGCTTAAGAATGAGAACATCCCGGCAAAGCTGAAACCGCTGGCCAGCATATAACTCAGGACACGCTTATGACGGAACAGCGCCGCAAAGTTACCAATAGTGGTACGAATGTGAAAAGGCTGGCGACGCTCCGGTGGTAAGGTTTCTTTGATCAGAAAGAAGATCATTGCCGAAGCCAGAATCGCCGCCACGGCGAGGATCCAGAAGATGTAATGCCAGCTCAGCCACACCAGCACCCAGCCGCCAACTATCGGTGCCATCAGCGGTGCAATGGTCGTCACCAGCATGACAAACGACATCATCCGTGAGAACTCTTCTTTCGGGTAGATATCACGCATCAAAGCGTTGATAACCACGCTGGCCGCAGCCGCAGCCAGCCCGTGGAAGAAACGCATCACAATCAGCTGATCGATGGTTTGTGCCAACGCACACGCCACCGCGGCGGCGGCAAACACCAGCGTACCGCCAAGAACCACCGGCTTACGCCCGAAGCTGTCTGCCATCGGCCCGTAGATTAACTGCCCCAACGCAAAGCCCAGAATATAAGTACTGAGGGTCATCTGCGTACTGCCCGCCGGTACACCAAACTGAGCTGAAATTACCGGTAGCGCAGGCAGATACATATCAATCGACAGCGGCATCAACATGGCCAGCAGGCCAAGGATAAAAACAATAGCAAACGACGAATGCTGTCGGGTGGTCACAACGGGCTCCTGAAAGTCATTGAAAAGTTAGACGACGCTGGCAATTTCTTCTTCAGTTAACGGACGATATTCACCGGGGGCTAAATCAGCATCCAGCGTAATGCCGCCAATACGTTCACGATGCAGCTCAACCACATGGTTACCCACGGCGGCGAACATACGTTTCACCTGATGATAACGCCCTTCGCTGATGGTCAAACGAACCTGCGTTGGGGTAATCACTTCCAGCACCGCCGGCTTAGTGAGATCTTTTTCGTTATGCAGCTGCACGCCTTTAGCAAATTGCTCTGCCGTATCGTCAGCTACGGGTGATTCCAGCGTCACCAGATAGGTCTTCTCGCAATGATGGCGCGGGGAAGTAATGCGGTGCGACCACTGACCATCATCTGTCATTAGTACCAGACCGGTGGTATCGATATCCAGACGCCCTGCAGCATGCAGTTTCCACGCTACCGGTTCATCCAGAAAATAAAGCACCGTTGGGTGATCCGGGTCGTCCGTGGAGCAAACATAGCCCTGAGGCTTATTGAGCATGAAGTAACGTGGACCGTGTTGCTGCACCAGCGGGTTGCCATCGTAAGCGACATCATGTTCAGGGAGCAGTTTGAACGCTGCATTACGGACGATTTCGCCATCGACGGTGACACGATTGCCGCGGATTTCACGCCCGGCAATAGCACGGCTAACGCCGAGTTGCTGTGCGATAAATTTATCAAGTCGCATGTGTGTGATTTTGCCTGTAAAAAACGGAGGTCGGGTAATGACCCGAAAATCTGAACTGTTGTCTGCCCAGTATAGCGGTCTAACAACATCCCTCAAGGGAAAAAGATCCATGGCATACTATTAGCAGAATAATCTACCTACGCGAGACCATGATTTTTACACTTCGCCCATATCAGCAAGAAGCCGTGGATGCCACGCTCAACCATTTTCGTCGTCATAAAACCCCTGCCGTTATCGTGCTGCCCACCGGTGCAGGTAAAAGCCTGGTGATAGCGGAACTGGCGCGGCTGGCGCGTGGTCGCGTGCTGGTGCTGGCACACGTTAAAGAACTGGTGGCGCAAAACCATGCAAAATATCAGGCACTGGGACTGGAAGCCGATATTTTTGCCGCCGGACTAAAGCGCAAAGAGAGCCACGGTAAAGTGGTATTTGGCAGCGTGCAGTCGGTCGCCCGTAATCTTGATGCCTTTCAGGGTGAATTTTCGCTGTTGATTGTCGATGAATGCCACCGTATTGGTGACGACGAAGAGAGCCAGTATCAGCAAATCCTCACTCACCTGACCAAAGTGAATCCCCACTTACGCCTGCTGGGGCTGACTGCCACGCCTTTTCGACTGGGCAAAGGCTGGATTTATCAGTTCCATTATCACGGCATGGTACGCGGCGATGAGAAAGCCCTTTTCCGTGACTGCATTTATGAGCTGCCGCTGCGTTATATGATTAAACACGGCTATCTGACGCCGCCAGAACGGCTGGATATGCCAGTCGTGCAATACGATTTCAGCCGCTTGCAGGCACAGAGTAACGGACTGTTCAGCGAAGCCGATCTCAACCGCGAGCTGAAAAAACAGCAACGCATTACGCCACACATCATCAGCCAAATCATGGAGTTTGCTGCAACGCGCAAAGGGGTGATGATTTTCGCCGCGACGGTCGAACACGCAAAAGAGATTGTGGGATTACTGCCTGCCGAAGATGCAGCACTGATTACTGGCGACACACCCGGCTCTGAGCGCGATGTGTTAATTGATGATTTTAAAGCCCAGCGTTTTCGCTATCTGGTCAACGTCGCGGTACTGACCACCGGATTTGACGCCCCGCACGTCGATCTTATCGCCATTCTGCGCCCTACCGAATCAGTGAGTCTTTACCAACAAATTGTCGGGCGCGGTCTGCGCCTGGCCCCCGGCAAGACTGATTGCTTAATTCTTGATTATGCGGGTAACCCTCACGATCTCTACGCGCCGGAAGTTGGTACACCGAAAGGCAAAAGTGACAACGTTCCGGTACAGGTTTTCTGCCCTGCCTGCGGTTTTGCCAACACCTTTTGGGGGAAAACGACCGCCGACGGGACATTGATTGAACACTTTGGTCGTCGCTGTCAGGGATGGTTTGAAGATGACGACGGACATCGCGAACAGTGTGACTTCCGTTTCCGTTTTAAAAATTGCCCGCAATGTAACGCAGAAAATGATATTGCCGCTCGCCGCTGCCGCGAATGTGACACGGTACTGGTTGATCCGGATGATATGTTAAAAGCGGCGCTACGACTGAAAGACGCGCTGGTATTACGCTGTAGCGGCATGTCTTTGCAGCATGGACACGACGAGAAAGGCGAATGGTTGAAAATCACCTATTACGATGAAGACGGCGCGGATGTGAGTGAGCGTTTCCGTCTGCAAACGCCCGCCCAGCGTACCGCCTTCGAGCAGCTTTTTATCCGCCCGCATACGCGCACACCGGGCATCCCTCTGCGCTGGATCACCGCCGCCGATATCCTCGCCCAGCAAGCATTACTGCGACACCCGGATTTTGTCGTCGCCCGCATGAAAGGTCAGTACTGGCAAGTGCGTGAAAAAGTGTTCGATTACGAAGGTCGTTTTCGTCGGGCGCACGAATTACGCGGTTAATGGTAGTTTTGATTGATGTATAAGGCGATTGAGTATAGAATCTCGCCCGCTTTTGCATACGCAAAGCAGATCACTTACCTGTTGCTGGGTCGCCTGTAGCAGGATTAATTTAAGAGAGAAAGAAATGTTTACTATCAACGCAGAAGTACGTAAAGAGCAGGGTAAGGGTGCGAGCCGCCGCCTGCGTGCCGCTAACAAGTTCCCGGCAATCATCTACGGTGGCAAAGAAGCGCCGCTGGCTGTCGAACTGGATCACGACAAAGTCATGAACATGCAAGTTAAAGCTGAATTCTACAGCGAAGTTCTGACCATCGTTGTTGACGGTAAAGAAATCAAAGTTAAAGCTCAGGACGTACAGCGTCACCCGTACAAACCGAAGCTGCTGCACATCGACTTCGTTCGCGCTTAATTGCTGAATAAGTTGTAAAAAACCCCGCTCCGGCGGGGTTTTTTGTCTCTGCAAATTATGCCTGATTACGGTATTGCTATTTTTTGCAGGCCAGATAAGGCGTTCACGCCGCATCTGGCATTCAGAACACAAAACCGATTAATTGCCGCCAGACGTCCGGCGCTGCAATTGATCGCGCAAGTTCGGCGGCGTGCCTTTAATGGTCAGGGTATCGGTTGCTGGATCCCAGAAGATGCGTTCACCTAACAGCATCGCATCAAAGTTAATAGTCAAGCCACCGCCGCTACCGGCAAACTTCGTCAACTGACGCAGTGTGCTACGGTCTGCCGGGAAGCTCTCTTCCAGTTCGTAGCCTTTTTCAGCCGCAAACTCCGTGAAGCTCACTTCGCTGACGCCTGCCAGCTCTTTCGACAGCGATTCCAGTTCAATCTCTTCACCTGCCTGCAGCTGCTCATTACAGTAGCTATAAACCTGCTGGCGCACGTTCTGTCGCTCTGCTTTATCCAGTTGTGCTTCGGCAGTGAAATCATCGACCGCTTGCAACAGCCCACGGTTTTGCGCTTTCGCGTTTAACCCTTCGCTGGCACCGAGGAAATCCATAAAGAAATCCGCCACTTTGCGCCCTACTCGCCCTTTCAGGAAAGTGAGATAGCGGGTCGACTCTGGATTGGTTTCCCACTCGGTTAAATCGATACGCGCAACAATATCCGCATGATTGATATCAAGATAATGGGTTGGGTTGATGTCGAGATTTTCGTTAACACGCATACTGCTCAGGTTGCTCAGAACTGCCACCAGCAGATACTCCACCGCCAGATAGCGATAGTGGCAAAACAGCACGAATCCACCGTCAGCAAAAGGATATTTCGCTAATTCGTCACGCAGGCGACCGGTTGCCGCGCGGCTAAATGCCAGAAAGTCCTCTTCGCCCTGACGCTGTAAGCGCAGCGTCTGCGCCAGTTCACTCTCTTCGCTAAACAAGCCGTAAGCTTTATTTTTGGCGCTATAGACCCGATGCAGTTCTGCCACCATCTCAACGACGGTTTCCGTCGGTTCCAGCAATGAATCGCGCAACACCAGCTCAAGGTTCTGCTCATCACGCTTGATAAGCTGGTGCAGAGCAATCTGGTTGATATCCAGACTCATGATAAACTCTCCTTTAAGACCGGGCGGTATTCAACCACCGCCGGTTAAGCGACGCAATAAAAGATGGCGGTCATTTTACAGAAGGCGGCGTAACGAGAATGATTTAACGCATAAAAAAGCAGAAAAAAAACCGTTGCTACGGTAATATGTTGCCCTTTCATCAACTAACTGATTTCGATTTATGCCACAAATTTCCCGCTACAGTGATGAACAGGTTGAACAATTGCTCGCAGAGCTGCTCAACGTACTGGAAAAACATAAGGCTCCGACCGACCTTTCCCTGATGGTGTTAGGCAACATGGTCACTAACCTTATCAACACCAGCATTGCCCCGGCCCAACGCCAGGCAATTGCCAACTCTTTTGCCCGCGCCTTACAGTCCTCTATCAACGAAGACAAAGCGCACTAAGGGAAACAGATAACAGGTTATGGTAACTCATCGTCAGCGCTACCGTGAAAAAGTCTCCCAGATGGTCAGTTGGGGGCACTGGTTTGCACTGTTCAATATTCTGCTTTCGCTCGTCATTGGCAGCCGTTACCTGTTTATCGCCGACTGGCCGACAACGCTTGCTGGTCGCATTTATTCCTACGTAAGCATTATCGGTCATTTCAGCTTCCTGGTGTTCGCCACCTACTTGCTGATCCTCTTCCCGCTGACCTTTATCGTCGGCTCCCAGAGGCTGATGAGGTTTTTGTCCGTCATTCTGGCAACGGCGGGAATGACGCTATTACTGATCGATAGCGAAGTCTTTACTCGTTTCCATCTCCATCTTAATCCCATCGTCTGGCAGCTGGTTATCAACCCAGACGAAAATGAGATGGCGCGCGACTGGCAGCTGATGTTCATCAGCGTGCCGGTTATTTTATTGCTTGAACTGGTGTTTGCGACGTGGAGCTGGCAAAAGCTGCGCAGCCTGACGCGTCGTCGGCGCTTCGCGCGCCCGCTGGCCGCATTCTTATTTATCGCCTTTATCGCCTCGCATGTGGTGTATATCTGGGCCGATGCCAACTTCTATCGCCCGATCACCATGCAGCGCGCTAACCTGCCGCTTTCGTACCCGATGACGGCGCGACGTTTTCTTGAGAAGCATGGCCTGCTTGATGCGCAGGAATATCAACGCCGTCTTATTGAGCAAGGTAATCCAGACGCCGTTTCCGTTCAGTATCCGTTAAGCGAACTGCGCTATCGCGATATGGGCACCGGGCAGAATGTGCTGTTGATTACTGTCGATGGCCTGAACTACTCACGCTTCGAGAAGCAGATGCCTGCGCTGGCAGGTTTTGCTGAGCAAAATATTTCGTTCACGCGCCATATGAGCTCCGGCAACACTACAGACAACGGCATCTTTGGCCTGTTCTATGGCATCTCGCCGAGCTATATGGACGGCATTCTGTCGACTCGTACGCCTGCGGCGTTAATTACTGCGCTTAATCAGCAAGGCTATCAGCTGGGGTTATTCTCATCAGATGGCTTTACCAGCCCGCTGTATCGTCAGGCATTGTTGTCAGATTTCTCGATGCCGAGTGTACGCACCCAATCCGACGAACAGACCGCCACGCAGTGGATCAACTGGCTGGGCCGCTACGCACAAGAAGATAACCGCTGGTTCTCGTGGGTCTCTTTCAATGGCACAAACATTGACGACAGCAATCAGCAGGCATTTGCACGGAAATATAGCCGGGCGGCAGGCAATGTCGATGACCAGATCAACCGCGTGCTCAATGCACTGCGTGATTCTGGCAAACTGGACAATACGGTGGTGATTATCACTGCCGGGCGGGGTATTCCGCTGAGCGAAGAGGAAGAAACCTTTGACTGGTCCCACGGTCATCTGCAGGTGCCATTAGTGATTCACTGGCCAGGCACGCCGGCGCAGCGTATTAATGCGCTGACTGATCATACCGATCTGATGACGACGCTGATGCAACGCCTGCTACATGTCAGCACACCTGCCAGCGAATATTCGCAAGGTCAGGATTTGTTCAACCCTCAACGCCGCCATTACTGGGTTACCGCCGCGGATAACGATACGCTGGCAATTACCACCCCGAAAAAGACACTGGTGCTGAACAATAACGGTAAATACCGCACTTACAACTTACGTGGTGAAAGAGTGAAAGATGAAAAACCACAGTTAAGTTTGTTATTGCAAGTACTGACAGACGAGAAGCGTTTTATCGCTAACTGATTAATTATAAATCAGTTAGCAAAATATCTTACTTGCAATCGGTGTGGAAAACGGTAGTATTAGCAGCCACGAGTCGGCACGTAGCGCAGCCTGGTAGCGCACCGTCATGGGGTGTCGGGGGTCGGAGGTTCAAATCCTCTCGTGCCGACCAAAAATCCCAAGAAAACCAACCTATTGCGGTTGGTTTTTTTATATCTGCATTTAATTCGATAAACAGACCGCGACACATCACGGCCTGTTTATTTTCTGTTATCAGAACGTCCAGACCACACCCGCCTGAGTTGTGCTGCTTTCTTCACGGGAGAAACGGCTGTCGATACCGAGCGTCAGGCCCGTCAATGTTTGCTCAAAGCCAGCTCCCGCATCAGTGTTCACGTTGTTGCGGCTGTTAATTGCCGAACTCCACATCGCCGTATCGTAATTAACGCCTTTTACGCTACCAAGACGCCCACGCACGGTGTCCAGTTCTGCATCAAATACCAGCGGTTGTGCTGCCGCCATATTCAGCACATCCGTGGTTGAAGGGGGCATTTGTACGCGATTCTCTGCGAGACTCCAGCTATGGTTGCCATTATCCAGCAAGGTATATTCATACGTACTGATATCAACAACGCTTCCGGCATTGCCCAACGTAAATGCCGCATCACCGCGCCCTCCTTTAATCGTGGGATCAGTCGCCGCGCCATAAACCTGTAGCACTCCATTATTGATCGTAGTCTGGTTTGCCGCACCACCCATTTGAACAATTTGATAACCGTCATTTAATACTGAGTATTCTGCGGTGCCATTCATTTCAATGTACTGATACCCGCCGTTAATTTCAGTATTACTACTTACACCAAATTCTTTAATATGCTGTTCTCCGCCAGGATTGATTTTCGTATTATTGGCGGTCCCTTAAACCAGCTGGATATCTTTTTCCAGGACAACACCATCAACTGTCTCACCATACTCAACTGTTGATGCCAATGCTATGGGTGAATATAACGCTGTAGCCACCAGAACAGATATTGCGGAACGACAAAGAGAAACAGAACCAGATTGATGCATTGAGCTTTCATCCTATGAAATTAATTGCTGTTAAAAGCATTGGGTAGAGAAAATACCCATAGCTCCATACCCGGAGTCAGTTTTTAAAAACTGTTTAAAGAAATGCACAAGTATTGTGATTGATTTTTTAGTTGTTTTTCTTGATGAGAAGCTGATGCAAAATTCCGTCTTTATAATGAAAATGATGCCAAAGCGAACGACAAGGTTGTAGTTTTCGCTACATGTCCATACATAAAATGGGGTAACATTCACGCGCCTGGTAGCGTTACCAACGCTACGCTCAAACATAATGATTCTAATAAAACCTCAGGAGACTACTATGCCTGAAGCAACGCCTTTTCAGGTGATGATTGTGGATGATCATCCACTTATGCGACGCGGTGTTCGTCAGTTACTGGAGCTTGATCCTGGCTTTGAAGTGGTCGCCGAAGCGGGCGACGGCGCGAGCGCGATCGATCTGGCGAATAGACTGGATATCGACGTGATCTTGCTGGATCTCAATATGAAAGGTATGAGTGGCCTGGATACCCTCAATGCCTTGCGCAGGGATGGCGTTACCGCGCAAATTATTATCCTGACCGTATCCGATGCCTCCAGCGATGTCTTTGCGCTGATAGACGCAGGCGCAGACGGTTATCTGTTGAAAGACAGCGACCCGGAAGTGTTGCTGGAAGCGATTCGTGCCGGAGCGAAAGGCAGCAAAGTCTTTAGCGAACGCGTCAATCAGTACTTACGTGAACGTGAAATGTTTGGCGCAGAAGAAGATCCCTTCAGCGTGCTGACGGAGCGCGAGCTGGATGTTCTGCACGAGCTGGCACAGGGGCTGTCAAATAAACAGATTGCCTCGGTGTTGAATATTTCCGAGCAGACAGTAAAAGTACACATTCGCAATCTGCTGCGTAAACTCAATGTCCGCTCACGCGTGGCGGCCACCATTCTGTTCCTGCAACAACGCGGGGCACAATAAAAATAGCCCGATGGCATCACCATCGGGCCTCTTTTTATTTACTCTCCTGCGGCGACAAATGTTGCATCGCCTGCGCGATACTACGTTCAATCACCGCACGGCGAGTATCGTTGGCAGGTAAGAGTTTCGACATCATCTCCCACGCGGCAACGGCTTCGCCAAATCGCTGCTGCTCAAAGGCATTAAACGCATACATGCTTAGCACACGGATATTGCTGTGGTCAGTTCTCACCAACTGGCGTAGCAGTTCACCACCGAGGCGGTTGTCGTTGGGATCAGATGAACGTGTCAACGCTTCAGCGTATCCCAGTGCAGCATCGCTGTTTTTCGGATCGAGGCGATACGCAGTGGCGTATGCATCGGTGGCGATACTGGCGTTACCCAGCGCCATGCCAACGCGGCCCAACATAATCCAGCCTTCTATATCTCCCGGATTTTTTTGCAGTTGAGTACGCATCCCCAGCGCAAGGCGCGACATCTCTTCTTCGTTGAGCGGATCGGCTTTCGGATCCAGCGCCCTGTCCAGTAACGCCGGAGCCTGTGCCGTGGCCTGCTGCCAGATTTTCACCTGCTGATAATTGCCAGTCTGGTAGTAGCTGACGCCAGCCACAATTAACGCCACCACAATACCCGGCAGATAAACAACATATCCGGCACGCTTACCTTCCGGCACGCTTTGTTCTGGAAACGCTTCCGGCACCACGCGTACCCGACGCCGCGAACGGGCGTATATGACCCAACCGCCAATGCCAATAGCCACTACTGGCAGCACCCACAGCAGCACGGTCAGCGGCGTTAACGGCGGATCGTAAGTGACGAAGTTGCCGTAACGCGCCACCATATAATCGACAATCTCTTTCTTACTTTTGCCTTCCTGCATCAGTTCATACACTTTCTGGCGCAGGTCGGTGGCAATCATCGAGTTGGAATCGGCAATGCTGTTGTTCTGGCATTTCGGGCAGCGCAGTTCTTCAGTGAGCTGACGGAACTGTTGTTCCTGTGCTTCATCTTTAAACTGCAACACGTCGATGGTCGCCAGCGCTGAGCCGGAGATCATCAGCATCAGCACGCCCAATAAAAACCTCATTGTGCGGCCTCCTTACTGTATTTCTCCCACAGTGGCTTGATCTCTTCTTCCCAGACGCGAGG
This sequence comes from Escherichia sp. WS338, assembly GCF_046486405.1. Lineage (NCBI taxonomy): Bacteria > Pseudomonadati > Pseudomonadota > Gammaproteobacteria > Enterobacterales > Enterobacteriaceae > Escherichia > Escherichia sp. WS338. The sequence continues at coordinate 168,057 of NZ_JBJQLL010000002.1, forward strand.
ATTGAGATCGCCCGCATGGCGATAGCGAATGATGCCGTTGCCGTCGATGAGGAACGTTTCTGGCGCGCCATAGACACCGAGATCCAGTCCTAACATGCCGTCGCCATCAAACAGGCTTAGTGCGTAAGGATTGCCCAGCTCTTTCAGCCAGCTGATTGCCTTCTGGCGATCGTCTTTATAGTTCATACCAACTACGCGAATGCCCTGCGCAGAAAGCTGATTCAGATATTGATGTTCCGCACGGCAGGTCGGACACCAGGTCGCCCAGACGTTAAGCAGCACTGGTTTGCCCTGAGTCAGCACATCCGCCTGATAAAACTGCCCCGGATTGTCCAGTGATTCGAGGCGAAACTTCGGCACCGGCTTGCCAATAAGCGCGGATTCCAGATTGGTCGGATCATCCCCTTCGGCATTACGCGCCAGCTGCCACAGCAGCGCCGCGGCAATCGCCAGGAAGATAATCAACGGAATTAACAATACTTTGCGCTTCATACAGCCTCCGGCGCAGTTTTCTGCGGGTTCACGCGCTTACGATAGCGAGGATCAAACAGACACAGCAGTCCGCCCAACGCCATCATCAGCCCGCCCGCCCAAATCCAGCGAACAAATGGTTTGTAGTAAAGACGCACGGCCCACGCGCCGTTTTCCAGCTCTTCACCGAGCGCCGCGTACAGGTCACGCGTGATGCCACCGTCAATCGCCGCTTCGGTCATCATCGACCCGGCAGTGTTGTAATAACGTTTTTCTGCATACAGCACTGTTTCCGGCTTGCCATCTCGCGTTACGCCGATAGTCGCCACACCGCCACGCCAGTTCGGACCGGTCACCTCTTTGACATCACGGAAGGTGAAGCGATATTCATGAATATCGACGCTATCGCCGGACTTCATGCGCACATCACGCTCAACGCTATAGTTCTGACTAAAAGCAATGCCAACAATTGTCACTGCCAGCCCCAGGTGAGCCGCCACCATCCCCCAATAACTGAAGGTGGTTTTCGTGCCGCGTGAAATACGCAGCGCAGCTTCCGCAATTGCCAGCACCGCAATCCAGCAGGCCATTGCCAGGCCGAGCACTGTCATCGCCACAACTTTGCTTTCGAACAGCCACGGCAACAGCAGCGACAGCACCAGCGTAGAGATGAAGGCGATAATCAACAAATTGCGGATTTTACGTGGGCGATCGCGCCCCCAGCGCACCAGAGGACCGACACCGAGCAGCAGCGCAAACGGCACCATCAGCCAGGTAAACATGGTGTTGAAGAACGGTTCGCCAATCGAAATACTGCCCAGTCCCAGTTGCTTGTGCACCAGCGGCAGCAGCGTCCCCAGTAATACCACCAGCATCGCGGCGACCAGCAAAACGTTGTTCGCTAACAGCAGAGATTCCCGCGACCACAGCGCATTGTTTACGCGTGAGCGAACTTTGTGTCCACGCGCGGCAAACAGCAGCAGCGAACCGCCAATCACCAACACCATAAAGGCGAGGATAAACATACCGCGCGCCGGATCAGAGGCAAACGCGTGTACCGATACCAGCACGCCGGAACGCACGAGGAAAGTCCCCAACAGACACAACGAGAAGGCACTGATTGCCAGCAGTAATGTCCACGCTTTGAAGCTGGCGCGTTGTTCAGTGACCGCCAGTGAATGCATCAGCGCAGTCCCCACCAGCCACGGCATAAACGAGGCGTTTTCTACCGGATCCCAGAACCACCAGCCGCCCCAGCCGAGTTCGTAATAGGCCCATGCGGAACCGAGCACAATGCCGAGCGTCAGGAAGATCCACGCCGCCAGCGTCCACGGGCGGGTAAAACGCGCATAGGTGCTGTCCAGACGCCCACTCAACAAAGAAGCAATGGCGAAAGCAAACGCCACCGAGAAACCGACGTACCCCATATAGAGCAGAGGCGGATGGAAGATCAGCCCCGGATCCTGCAACAGCGGGTTAAGATCGCGCCCTTCAATCGGGAAATTCGGCAGCGTGCGTGAGAATGGGTTAGAGGTAAAGAGAATGAACAGCAAAAAGCCGACACTGACCATCCCCATTATCGCCAGTACGCGGGCCACAATATCCAGCGGAATACGCTGACTAAAAATCGCCACCGCAAAGGTCCAGCCGCTCATCAGCAGCACCCACAGCAGGAGCGAGCCTTCATGCGCGCCCCAGGTAGCCGCCACGCGATACCACACCGGAAGCTGGGTATTGGAGTTGCTGGCAACATAGGTGACGGTGAAGTCGTTGACCACGAAAGCATTGACCAGCACCAGAAATGCGCCAGCCACAGACATAAACAGCAGCCAGGCAAACAAGCGGGAAGACGCCATCATGCGCGCATCTCCGCGCGCCACGCCCCATAGCGGATACACGGACAGCAGCAGCGCAATTCCCAGCGCCAGGCACAGCAGCCCGTTACCAATTTCCGGCATCATGATGCTGGGTCCTTATAAACACTCGCCGGGCGACGGTGGTTAGCTTCCATCGCTTTCTCAACTTCTGGCGGCGTATAGTTTTCATCATGTTTCGCCAGCACTTCTTTCGCGAGGATATGATTGCCTTTTTCCAGCTCGCCCTGCACCACAACGCCCTGCCCTTCACGGAACAGATCCGGCAAAATGCCTTCGTAAGAAACATCCACTGAGCCTTCAGCATCGTAAATGGTGAAGGTCACTTTCAGCGAATTGGGATCGCGCTGCACACTCCCCGGCATCACCATCCCGCCAACGCGCAGACGCTGACCGACTTCCGGCATTTGCTGAGTTTCACGCTTGCCGTAGAGAATTTCCCCCGGCGTATAAAAGAGATCGATATTCGAGCGCAGCGCATATAGCACCAGACCGATAGTCAGCGCCAGCCCTGCCAACACGGCACAGGCAATCCACAAGCGGTTTTTACGGCGAATATTCATGCAGCCTCCTGCTGTTGCGCAGCACGTAAACGCGCCTCACGCGCCCGCTGTTGCGCCACGCCACGCAGAATTGCGCGATGTTGCATCACCGAGTGCACGACCAAAACCACCAGCGGAATAACGGTCATCACCACCGCCAACCAGACAAAAAAGGCGTAACCGCCCATTGCGAAAAATTCATTCCAGGAAGCAAATGCAGGGGTCATTTACGGCCTCTTTTCAGTATCAGTTCACTCACCCACGGACGGCGTTTTTCCATCAGCAAAATCAAATTACGCATCCGCATCAGCGTCAGCGTGGCAGACAGGAGCAGGAAGCCAAAAATCGACCAGCGCAGCGGCGAACGCATCGCCGGATCGATACTTTGCTGCATCCGCGTTGATCCCTGATGCAGGGTGTTCCACCACTCAACGGAGTAATGAATAATCGGCAGATTCACCACGCCAATCAGCACCAGGATACCTGCCGCACGGCCAGCCAGACGACGGTCGTCGAAGGCGTGCCACAGGGCAATGACACCAACATACAGAAACAGCAGCACCAGTTCAGAAGTCAGACGTGCATCCCATACCCACCAGGTGCCCCACATCGGTTTTCCCCATGCAGAGCCGGTAACCAGGGCAATAAAGGTAAACACGGCACCAATGGGGGCCATCGCCGCCACCGCCAGGTTGGCCATTTTCATCTGCCAGACCAGGCCAATAAACGCTGCCACCGCCATTGATGCATAAATGCCCATCGACCAGATCGCCGCAGGCACATGCAGGTAGATAATGCGGTAGCTATTTCCCTGCTGATAATCAGCCGGAGCAAAGCCGAACCCCCAGATCCAGCCGACGGTAAGCACGACCACACTGGCAATTGCCAGCCACGGTATAAACCAGCCACAGATTTGATACAGCCGTGGTGGGATCGCCAGTTGATGCAGTGTTTTCCACATAGTTTCGATACCAGACTCGAACAAAAATCAGTAATCCAGCGTTATTGAATGCTGATTCGTAACGCTGCCGCCGTCGCAAAAGGACTTAATGTCGCGGTGCCTGCCAGCAACGCGCCTAAAATTGCCAGATACCCATCAACGGGCAAATGCATAGAAGCCGCGTCCATCGCGGCGGTGGCAAAGATGAGTAATGGGATAGTCAGCGGTAACACCAGTATGCTGAGCAGCACACCACCGCGCTTAAGTCCCACTGTCAGCGCCACGCCCGGCGCACCAAGAAAGCCAAGCGTAGGGGTTCCCAGCAGTAGCGTTAACGCCATCACTTGCCAGCCATAAACATCCATTCCCAGTAGCATTGCTACCAGGGGCGAAAGGATGAGTAACGGCAGACCGGTTACCATCCAGTGCGCCATCACCTTCGCCAGCACAGCGGCGGGCAAGGGTAACGGCAACAACATCAATTGTTCAAGACTGCCGTCCTGCAAATCGTCACGGAACAGTCGCTCGAGTGCCAGCAAGGATGAAAGCAGCGCGGCAACCCAGATAATGCCCGGCGCAATACGCGCCAGCAGTTGCGGCTCCGGACCGATACTGAGCGGAAAAAGGGTAATTACAATCAGGAAGAACCACAGCGGGTTGGCGATTTCGGCGCTATGGCGAAACGCTACGCGCAGCTCAAGACGGAAAATGCGCCAGAACATCATGCGGCCCCCGTTTGCGTCAGTGAAATGCGGCGAATTTTACTTTCAGCAACGTTGAGCGGCTGGTGGGTAGTCAGAATCACAATCCCCCCCTGCTCCGTATGCTGCGCCATACGCTGGGTCAGACGATCGACGCCGTTAACGTCAATCGCGGTAAAAGGCTCGTCGAGTATCCATAACGTGGCACGGGTCAACCACAGACGCGCTAAAGCGACGCGGCGTTGTTGCCCGGCAGAAAGTTGATTTACCGGAATATCTTCGAATCCGGCAAGCCCGGCCTGCGCCAGGGCTTCCAGACATTGTGCGGTATCGCCATCGCGATGATAAAAGTGCAGATTTTCTAACGCCGTCAGCCGGGTTTTGATCCCCGGCTGATGGCCTATCCATAACAGGTTTTGATGGTAGCTGTCGCGTACCTGATGCAAGGGCTGCCCTTGCCAGAGAACGTCACCCGCATCAGGGCGAGACAACCCCGTCAGCAAACGGAGAAGCGTTGTCTTCCCCGCGCCGTTGCTACCGGTGATTTGTACCCACTCTCCTGCGTTCAGCGTAAATGACAAGCCACTAAATAAGGTTCGTTCATCCCGCTCGCAAAGTAACTCTCTGGCTTCAAGCATACCCACGCAATAACCCTGTTAAAAACCTGGCTCGACTTCGCGCATATCGGGCAGCTTGTGCGCTATCCCTTTATGGCAATCAATACAGGTTTGCCCATCTTTCACCGCCTGGTCATGCATCTTCGCGGCAACCGATTTCTGGGCGGTTGTATCCATATACTCGAAGTTGTGACAGTTACGGCACTCCTGCGAGTTATTGTCCTTCATGCGCCGCCACTCATTCTGTGCCATCGTCAGGCGATGAGCTTCAAATTTCTGCGGCGTGTCAATAACGCCAAAAATTTTACCATACAGCTCTTTACTTGCTTTGAGCTTGCGTATCATCTTCGGCACAAACTCGTGCGGAACGTGACAATCCGGACAGGTCGCACGGACGCCGCTACGGTTGTTGTAGTGCACGGAATCCATGTATTCCTGATACACCGTGTTACGCATTTCGTGGCAGCTAATGCAGAACTCTTCGGTATTGGCTTTTTCCATCCCGGTGTTAAAGCCGCCCCAGAAGACGATGCCGCCGACAAAACCGATCAACAGCAGCGTCCCCAGCGCCAGACGGCTGGGGGTACGCCACCATTTCCACAGGCGCTTAATCAGACCAGGCTTACGGTCAGAATTTCCCATAATAACCTCTTATTTCCCGTAACCTTTTGATGGGGTAAAGGTATTCCCCACGATTGGCGCGGTATCGGCCTGCGGTACGTGACATTGCAGACAGAAATAACGACGCGGAGCCACTTCCGCGCCCACTTTGCCGTCGCTGTCCATAAAGTGAGTAGGACTAATGCGCGGCGCGCCAGTGGTGCGATAACTTTCGACACCGTGGCACTGCAAGCAGCGGTTGGTATTGGTCGTTACCTGATAACCTTCAACGCTATGCGGGATCATTGGCGGCTGATTCACATAGTTCAGCGGCATCCGATCCTGCTCTTTTGGCATCCGAATGGCCCCTTCCTGCGTCCCGGATACTTCCGGCGACTGGCTAAAATCGACGCCATTAGCCGCCCAAACCGCGCCGCTTACCACCAGGGCCAGCATCGCCGTCCATTGACACAGCGCTTTCTTCAGGTCATGGCTTTTCATGATTTCGCTCCCGAACTCCATCGTGTAGTTATTGTAAATACATCCTCAGAACAGACATCCACGCAGCGACCGCACGTCATGCAATCGCGGCTGGTGACCTGCACCGGGCTTTGTTCATCCAGCACCGGGGCACGTAGCACATGCGGTTCCGGGCAAACATGAAAACAATCCATACAGCGGTTACATTTCTGCCGATCGGTGGCCGCAACGGTAATCACACCTTTGCTACCCAGCACACCATACAGCGCGCCAACCGGACAAATGTGCCCGCACCAGCCGTGTTCAACGACCAGTAGATCAAATAAAAACAGCGCGAGAATAAGCAGCGCACCGCTGCCGAATCCCATTACCAGGCTGCGCCCCATCAGAGAAACGGGGTTGATCCATTCCCAGATGAGCGTGCCAGTTAAGGCTGATCCCACCAGAATGACCACCAACAACACGTAGCGAATGTGGCGTGGGATCGTCGCAGACTGATTGAGGTCAAAGCGCCTGCGTAACCAGTTCGCTAAGTCGGTAATCGGGTTCAGCGGGCAGACCCAGCTGCAAAATAATCGCTTTCCTGCCAGGGCGTAGAGCACGGTGATAATCACCGCACCAGTCAGCGCTACCGTGGCAGGCAGATGACCGCTGGCAAGGCTTTGCAGCGTCATCAGCGGATCGGTCAGCGGAACGGTGTCGAATAACAGGCTACTGCTGTAGTTGCCGTGCAAGATCCACACACCAAACCACGGACCGCTCAAAAACATCCCCAGCACGAAGAACTGACAAAGGCGACGTAACACTAACCAACGGTGACTGCGCCACCAGCCTTTTTTCTCCAGCGCCTCGCGCCCGGCGTCACGTTTACGATTTGCCATTGTTCCCCTCCAGCCAGCCGAAGCGGTAATGGTGACCTAACTCCCCTTTCGCTAGTGACAGCGGTAACACCTTGATTGCCGGTTGTTCCAGCACGCACACTTTTTCGCACTTACCGCAACCGGTACAGGCGTCGCTGTGAACCGTCGGCAGAAAGCGGGCGTGCTTACCGGTACGCGTGTTGCGCTCCAGCTCCAGGGTGATGGCCTCATCAATTTTCGGGCATTCGCGATAACAAACATCGCAGCGCAGCCCCTGAAAGTTGAGACAGTTTTCCTGGTCCACCAGCACCGCCAGCCCCATCCGCGCGTCGTCGATCGATTCGATCTCACGATCCAGCGCACCGCTCGGGCACACTTTGGCGCACGGAATGTCCTCACACATTTCGCAAGGAATATCCCGCGCAACAAAATATGGCGTGCCCGCCGACAGGCCAGAAGCCAGCGTCGCCAGTTTTAAGGTGTCGTAAGGGCAAGCCTGAACACACTGACCGCAACGCACACAGGCACTGGCAAAGGCGTTCTCGTTTATGGCTCCGGGCGGGCGCAACCGCACGCCAGATGCGCGTGCGGTTTGCTGTTGTAACCCCAGCGCCACACCCACGGCAGCCAGCCCGCCTGCTGTGCGAACAACATCGCGCAGAAAGCGGCGGCGACCATTTTGAGGTTTCGCTGACCGGGACATAATGGCTTACACCTTCTCCAGTTTGACCGCGCACTTCTTGAAGTCCGTCTCTTTCGAGAGCGGATCGGTCGCGTCCAGCGTCAGTTTGTTAACCAGCTGTGCGGCGTCGAAGAACGGCATGTACACCAGGCCCTGCGGCGGACGGTTACGACCGCGCGTTTCGACAATCGAGATCACTTCGCCACGGCGAGAAACCACTTTCACTTTGTCGCCACGACGCAGATCGCGCGCTTTCGCATCCAGCGGGTGAATAAACAGGACCGCTTCAGGGAAGGCGCGGTGCAGTTCCGGTACACGGCGAGTCATACTGCCGGTATGCCAGTGCTCCAGAACGCGTCCGGTAGAGAGCCACAGGTCGTACTCTTCATCCGGTGCCTCCGCCGCCGGTTCGAACGGCAGCGCGAAGATCACCGCTTTGCCATCCGGTTTACCGTAGAACTTGTAGCCTTCGCCCGCTTTCACGTACGGGTCGTTACCTTCGCTGTAACGCCACTGCGTTTCTTTACCGTTCACCACCGGCCAGCGCAGACCGCGTGCTTTGTGGTAGTCATCGAACGGCGCGAGATCGTGACCGTGACCGCGACCAAACCATGCGTACTCTTCGAACAGCCCTTTTTGCAGATAGAAGCCCAGCTCGCGGGATTCATCGTTCAGCTGATCTTCCGCCAGTTCGGATACCGGGTATTTGCTCACTTCCGGGGTGGCATACAGCACTTCGTACAGCGTTTTGCCACGCAGTTCCGGTTTCTTCGCCAGCAGCTCTTCCGGCCATACTTCTTCTGTTTTGAAGCGGCGGGAGAACTGGACTAACTGCCAGAGATCCGATTTCGCTTCGCCCGGTGCCTGTACCTGCTGACGCCAGAACTGAGTACGGCGTTCGGCGTTACCGTAAGCGCCCTCTTTCTCTACCCACATTGCGGTCGGCAGGATCAAGTCGGCGGCCAGCGCACTGACTGTCGGATACGGATCGGAAACGATGATAAAGTTGCGCGGATCGCGCCAGCCCGGCATACGCTCTTCATTAATGTTCGGCCCGGCCTGCATGTTGTTGGTACACATGGTCCAGTAAACATTCAGCTTGCCGTCTTTCAGCGCACGGTCTTGTGCCACCGCGTGCAGACCGATTTTCGCCGGAATGGTGCCGCTCGGGATATTCCACTTCTTCTCGCAGATATCACGGTGTTTCTCGTTAGTCACCACCATGTCCGCAGGCAGACGGTGAGCAAAGGTGCCCACTTCACGCGCAGTACCACACGCGGAAGGCTGCCCGGTCAGGGAGAACGGACCGCAACCCGGCTGGGAAATTTTGCCGGTCAGCAGGTGCAGGTTGTAGACCAGGTTGTTGGCCCACACACCACGGGTATGCTGGTTGAAGCCCATCGTCCAGTAGGAGATGACTTTCTTGTTCGGATCGGCATACAGCTGCGCCAGTTGTTCTAACTGGTCTTTCGGCACGCCGGTCATTTCGGCGGTTTTTTCCAGCGTATATTCAGCAACGAAGGCTTTGTAATCTTCAAAGCTCATCGGTTCGGAGGCGTCAGAACCCGGATTCTTCGCTGCTTTTTCCAGCGGATGGGTCGGACGTAAACCGTAGCCGATGTCCGTCGCCCCTTTGCGCAGGTTAACGTGTTTGCTGAAGAAGTCCTGATTTATCGCATTGTTTTGAATGATATAGTTGGCGATATAGTTCAGGATCACCAGGTCAGATTGCGGCGTAAAGATGATGCCGTTATCCGCCAGCTCGAAGCTACGATGCTGGTAGGTAGAAAGCACCGCCACGGTAACGTTCTGGTTAGAGAGACGACGGTTAGTGATGCGCGACCAGAGGATCGGGTGCATCTCCGCCATGTTTGCGCCCCACAGCACAAACGCGTCAGCCTGCTCGATGTCGTCGTAGCAGCCCATCGGCTCATCCATACCAAAGGTACGCATAAAGCCAACTACTGCCGACGCCATACAGTGACGCGCGTTCGGGTCGATGTTGTTCGAACGGAAGCCCGCTTTAAACAGCTTGGACGCGGCATAACCTTCCCAGATAGTCCACTGACCAGAACCGAACATACCGATCGATTCCGGCCCTTTTTCTTTCAGGGCAGTCTTAAATTTCTCTTCCATCACATCGAAGGCCTGATCCCAGGTGATTGGGGTAAATTCGCCTTCTTTGTCATATTTACCGTTTTTCATACGCAGCAGCGGCTGCGTCAAACGGTCTTTACCGTACATGATTTTGGGCAGGAAATAGCCCTTAATGCAGTTCAGGCCACGGTTAACCGGTGCGTCCGGGTCGCCCTGACAGGCCACCACACGCCCCTGCTGCGTTCCGACCAGAACGCCGCAACCCGTACCGCAGAAACGGCACGGCGCTTTATCCCATTTAATGGCTTCCTGCTGACCAACAACGGCGCGGGCAACGCCCGGCACGCTGAGACCGGCAGCCGCCGCAGCGGCCGCAACGGCGTTAGCTTTCATAAAGCTACGACGACTGAGTTTCATGGTGTTTCCTCACCTTGCTCTTCCTGCTGGTGATAAACCAGCGACACCGCCAGCACGCCCTCTACGTTGCGTACTGACTCAATGGTTTGGATCAGCGTTTCGCTGTCTTCTGCTTCTACCACCACAATCAACTGACCGCTCGGCGCGTCGCTGACAGCAACTTCACAGCCGGTAAAGGCGTTCAGTTGGGTGCTGATGTCTGAAATTCGTTCGCTTTTGGCCTGCACGACCAGGCTGCAAACTTGCCAGTTAGTGTGCATGGAGATACTCCGCAGTTATGGCTGATACCGGACAGCTGGCTGCACATGCTCCACATCCGTTGCAAAGTTGGCTATTAAGTTGCGGCTGGTAGATCCCGGAGAGCGTCGGGCGAAAGACAATTGCCATTGGCTCACAGCTATCCTGACAGCGGCGGCATTCAACTGACTGATACGCCAGGCACGCGTCCCCAATGGTGAACTGCAAATCCCAGGCCCTGGTGTGGCGCGGAGAAAATAGCGATTCGGGGCAAGCCTGCGCGCAGGCGTAACAGAAGCTGCACTCGTTATTTTTGAAATTAACGCTCGGATAGCCACCCGCGCCGCGTTGCAGAATGTTGTTTTCACAAGCATTAATACAGACATCACAGCGGGTGCAATGGGTCAGAAAATGAGATTCATCACCGGACCAGGGCGGACGGATACCGTTACTGGCTTTGCGCCAGCGACCAGTGAGTATGCCCCGACGGGATGCATCAATCTTCACATTGACCTTCCATCATTAACGCGCTCTGAAAATTGAGAGCGACCAAATAAACCGCATAATTAATAAGCCATTTTTATAGCCGCTAAGATATTAAAGGATGTGTCAAAGATGCATACCCCGATCGGGGTAAAACCTGTAGCAGGATCAAAAGAGTGGCGGGAAGCGTGGCAAAAACGGGCTTTTGCTCACATTTCAAATGGTTATAAACATATTTATATAGCGATTAATTCGCCAGAGATATTTCTGCTGGTTTGTTTTCTCATCAGAATTTAACACTAAAAGAGCAGGTAAAATTATCTGAATGTTCTTTAAGTTATTCATAAAGCAAATTAATAAATCTGATGAATATGTTAACCTTCAGCAACATCATCGGTGAAAACCTATAAATGAAGAAGGAAAGCAAAAAAATGAAGACCATTCTACCTGCAGTATTGTTTGCCGCTTTCGCCACCACTTCCGCCTGGGCGGCAGAAAGCGTCCAGCCACTGGAAAAAATCGCACCTTATCCACAAGCTGAAAAAGGCATGAAGCGTCAGGTGATTCAGTTAACTCCGCAAGAAGATGAATCTACCCTGAAAGTAGAACTGTTAATCGGTCAGACGCTGGAAGTCGACTGCAATTTGCATCGTCTCGGCGGGAAGCTGGAAAGCAAAACGCTGGAAGGCTGGGGCTATGATTATTATGTCTTTGATAAAGTTAGCTCGCCGGTTTCCACGATGATGGCCTGCCCGGATGGCAAGAAAGAGAAGAAATTTGTCACCGCGTATCTGGGCGATGCTGGAATGCTGCGTTACAACAGCAAGCTGCCGATCGTGGTGTATACGCCAGACAATGTGGATGTGAAGTACCGTGTCTGGAAGGCGGAAGAGAAAATTGACAACGCGGTTGTCCGCTAAACTGCTGTGAAGTGCTGCAACCTGTAGGCCGAATAAGGCGGTTACGCCGCATCCGACATCTAACGCCCGAGCCGGTTGCCTGATGCGACGCTGAAGCGTCTTATCAGCATACGCCACATCCGGCAAACCATGCCGGATGTGGCACATCATTACAACGCAATATCCGCCACTTCTTTTTGAACGGGTTGCGGTTTCAACTGCGGTTTCGGCGTACTATCTGCTGCCTGCGGCTTGTCGTATTTCAGCCCCAGCACTTCGCTGGTGTACTGCAACTCGCGTTCTGTTGCCGCTACATCACCGTTCAGCTTGCGTCCATAAGACGGAACGATCGCTTTCAACGTAGCCTGCCATTGCGGGCTGGAAACGCGATCGCCAAATACTTTTTCCAGCAGATTCAACATAATCGGCGCGGCGGTTGACGCTCCTGGCGATGCCCCCAGGAGCGCGGCAATGGTCCCTTGCTGGTCACTGACGACTTCAGTACCCAGACGCAGTACGCCACCTTTATCGGCATCACGCTTGATAATCTGCACGCGCTGCCCCGCTTGCCACAAACGCCAGTCCTCTTTTTTCGCCTGCGGATAGTACTCTTTCAACGCTTCAAAACGATCCTCTTCACTCAACATCACCTGACTCACCAGATATTTCACCAGATCGAAATTATCCAGCCCAACGTGCATCATCGGCATCACGTTAGAGGTGGTGGTGGAACTCATCAGATCCCACAATGAACCGTTTTTGAGGAATTTGGTTGAGAAGGTGGCAAATGGCCCAAACAGCACTACGCGTTTACCGTCAAGAACACGGGTATCGATATGCGGAACCGACATCGGTGGTGCGCCAACGGATGCTTTACCGTAAACCTTCGCCAGATGGTGATTAACCACGTCCGGGTTTTCCGAAACAAGGAACTGTCCGCCCACCGGGAAACCGGCGTAGTCTTTCGCCTCCGGAATCCCCGATTCCTGTAACAGTTTCAGCGCCGCACCGCCCGCGCCGATAAAGACAAATTTGGCGCGGATGTTCTGTGCAGTGCCGTTTTTCAGATCGGCAACGGTGACGGTCCAGCTGTTATCGTCATTACGCTTTAGGGCGCGGACTTCGCTGCTGAGTTGCAGCGAGAAGTTAGATTTCTTCTGTAAGGAGGCGATCAACTGGCGGGTGATCTCGCCATAGTTCACATCAGTGCCAATTTCTGTGCGTGTTGCCGCTACTTTCTGTTGCGGATCGCGCCCTTCCATCACTAACGGTGCCCACTCTTTGATCTGCGCGTGATCTTCAGAGTAACGCATACCGCGAAACAGCGAGCTTTGTTGCAACGCGGCGTAACGGGCGCGCAGGAAATTAACGTTATCCTCGCCCCAGACAAAGCTCATATGCGGAACGGTATTGATAAATGAACGCGGAGTACGCAGCACACCGCGCTCGACCTGGTGCGCCCAGAACTGGCGGGAAATCTGAAATGCTTCGTTAATGGCGACTGCTTTTTCAATACTGATGCTGCCGTCGGCATTTTGCGGGGTGTAATTGAGTTCCATCAGTGCAGAATGCCCGGTTCCGGCGTTGTTCCAGCCGTTCGAACTCTCCTGCGCGACACCTTCCAGGCGCTCCACCATGGTCATCGACCATTCAGGCTCCAGCTCGCGTAAATAGGTCCCCAACGTGGCGCTCATAATGCCGCCGCCAATCAACAGTACATCAGTTTCCTGCTCCTCGGACGCTTTCGCTTTTGCCGCCATCGAAACGGCATTAAGCCCCACGGCCATCGAGAAGAGCATGGCAGTCACTTTTTTCATCTTGTTAATGCCTTACTTTTAGTCGCTTTATTGCAGGTGAGATTTGCGCGGCATCAACGGTAACACTTAAGTAACAACATTTAAATAATGTTTATAAATTATATTCTAATTTTAGAAACATTATAATTTCGTTGATTAATTATAGGGTTATTAGAAACGAAGGTATTTTTAGAATATTGACCTGGCGGCAGCAGTCCGCCAGGTCAGCGTCGTAATATTATGCCGTCCGGGCAACGGCATCACGCGAAGCAGCATCGCGCTCTTCGCCTGTCAGCTCGCTAAGTTGCCCGTTGCGCATTTCCAGCAGGCGGTCAGCGTGGATAAAGTAATGATCATCATGACTGATGGCGAATATGGTTTTACCCATCTCCTGCATCAGCGGCAGCAGCACCTGATAAAACTCACGACGGAAGTGTGGGTCCTGATCCGCCGCCCATTCATCCAGCAGGATAATATCGCGTTCTTCTGCCAGCGCCAGCAACAGCGCCACGCGTTTTTTCTGCCCTTTTGATAACTTCAGGTTAACAATACGCCCGTTGCTTAACTCAAGCTTATGAGCCATTTTCAGCTGCACCAGCCACTTCTCAACCAGTTGCGGGTTAGCGGGTTGCCCCTCCGGCCCCAGCAGTTGATCAAACAGCCAGACATCGGTAAACACTGCCGAAAACAGTTTGCGATAATCTTCCGGTTGTTCGCCGCTGACAGGTTTGCCATCCAGCAAGATTTCGCCGCTTTGTGGCTGATACAAGCCCGTCAGCAACATCGCCAGCGTCGATTTTCCGCTACCGTTGCCACCAATCAGAAACAGCAGTTCACCACGTTTGATGGTGAGGTTAATCGGCCCAACGGAAAACGCGTTATCCTGATAAGCAAACGTCACGTTACGCAGCTCCAACGTTTGCCAGTTGGGAAACGCCTGCGGGCGCGGAAACTCTGCTTTGAAAGGCGCGAGCGCGAATTTGTTCAGCTTGTTAAACGCCACCTGCGCCGTCAGCAGCGTCGGCAATGCGCCAACCGCCGAAAGCAGCGGCGTACGCAGGAATAAAAGCGTCAACGAATAGGTCGCGGCAACGTTGGTATCAGCCCAACCGAGACTGTTCGCCATCCAGAACACCAGGCCGATAGCGCCCAGCATCATGATGTTTGACCAGTTCACGGCACTAAGATGGAAGGTGTCTGCGCGGATAATATGATGGCGATACTCTTGCGCATCAGGAATGTAGAGGTTGTTAAACACATACTCGGCGCGTTCCCGGTTCAGAGTCAGCTCTTTGCGCCCTTCGAGTACGGTTTGAAAATCCGTGTACAGCTTATCTTCGGTTTCACGCAGGGTCGCCATATGTTTGTACACCCGCGCCACCAGCACAAAACCGCCCCAGATGGTGACTGCCATCCAGATAGCCGTTACCAGCAACATTTTGCCCGACAGCATCCACAAATACGCCGCGGAACCGATAGTGAGAATGATCCCCTGCACCAGTTCCGGCAGACGCACAAAAGCAATGGTGATATTGCGCACATCGCTGGTTAACCCCGCCAGCAACGAAGCGCTACCAAGTTGTTCAATGCGCTCGACGTGGGTATCCAGAACCCGCTTGATAAATTCACTACGCAGTCGGTAAACGAAGTGATGCCCCAAAGTGGTGAGCGCCAGTTGCGATCCGAGAGTGACGGCCATCAACAGCAGCAATAACCCCAGAAACTCCGGCAATACCAGCAGACTGGTATCCGCCGTTTCGATAAGGCGCTGATTGATAAAAGCAATTAAGCCAATGCCTAATGCCGCACTGGCGAGGCTTAGCGCCATCACACTGATAAATGGCCAGCGATACTGCCGCCAGACAAGTACAAGAAGTTCCATGCAGAAAACCCGGACAATGAATTACAGCCCGCAGTTTAAACATCTTCGTGCGCACAGCAATAATAATTCTTATTTTTATTCTTTTTTACCTGCCTGACGGAATGTCAGGTTGTAGCGGCAGTCGGTGGTGAGTGGATGAACCCCCACTTTCAACGGTTGAATGCCATGATAAAACAGCCGCGACTCACCACCCCATACCACCACATCGCCATGTTCCAACAACAAACGTTTGAGCGGATCATTTCGTTTCAGGCCGCCAAATTGAAAAATCGCGGGTAAGCCCAGAGAAACAGAAACAATTGGCGCGCGCAGATCCGGTTCGTCTTTATCCTGATGCAGCGACAGTTTCGCGCCAGGAACGTAGCGGTTGATCAAACAGGCATCTGGCTGGAAATCTGGATAGCCCGCTGCCGTAGCCGCACGTTGACATAAATGATGAAAACTCTGCGGCATGGCGGGCCACGGTTTATTTGTTTGCGGATCAATGGGCGAATAGAGATAACCTTGCCGATGGGTCGTCCAGCCCAGATGCCCACAGTTGGTCATCGCCACCGACATGGTATATCCGCCTGGAGTGACCATCTGGCGAAACGGCGACTGGCTGGCAACGTCATTAATATCGCGGATCAGTTGCTCCGCAGCGTTAAAAGCAAAACGGTGCAAAATCACCGCTCCAGCCGCCAGTGGTTCTTGCCACGGTTCAGCATCGGCAAACAGATCCAACATTACCTTTCCTCATTTTCAGCTTCGCGGCGCAGCAGTTGCGCTTTGCGCGACACGCCCCAGCGGTAACCGGAAAGTGTGCCATCACCACGGACCACCCGATGACAAGGTATAACGATAGCTAGCTTGTTGGCGGCACAGGCGCTGGCAACGGCCCGTACCGCTTTCGGTTTGCCAATGGCGTTAGCCAGTTGCTGATAACTGACGGTTTCACCGCAAGGTATCGTGCGCAGTGCCTGCCAGACTTGTTGCTGAAAAGCAGTGCCGCGAATGTCCAGTGGTAACGTCAGCGGCGTATCGCGTTGATTGAGGCTGGCGATCACTTCACGCACATGTTGCTGAAACGTAAGATCGGCAGGCGCGCTGTCGGCAGCGGGAAACATCTGCTGTAACTCGCTGATTAGTGTCGCGTCATCATCGCCCAGTAATATCGCGCAAATCCCCCGCTCACTTTCTGCCACCAGGCAACGGCCCAGCTCACAATCAGCCAGCGCGTAACGCACCGCCAGATTTTCGCCACCGTGACGGAATTGTTTAGCCGTCATGCCCAGCGTTTCGTCGGCTTTACGGTAGTAACTGCTGCCGTCGGGGAATCCGGCACTGAGAATCGCCTGAGTCACGCTCTCCCCTTTTGCCAGAGACTCCCGCAATCGGCGAGCACGCCAGGCCTGCTGCCAGGCTTTCGGCGTCATTCCGGTAGTCGCTTTAAACAATCTATGCAAATGGAACGGACTCATCGCCAGCTGTTCGGCTAAGGATTCCAGCGTTACAGGCGTTTCCTGTTCCAGCAGTCGGCAGGCGTGGGTGATTTTATCAAGGCGATGTTGTTGGGGATTGGCTTTGTCTGGCTGACAACGTTTGCAGGGGCGAAAGCCAGCGGCAAGCGCCTCACTGGCATCGGCATAGAAAGAAACGTTTTCCCGCAAAGCATGTCTGGCGCGGCAAGACGGACGGCAAAAGATGCCTGTGGTGCGCACGGCGAAAACGAATTCGCCGTCGGCATTCGGGTCGCGGGCTAAGACAGATTGCCAGCGTTGATCGTCAGTTAAGCATGTGGCGTTTTTCATAATCAGCTCCCTGGTTAAGGATAGCCTTTAGTCTGCCCGGTCACCATTGCACAAAAACCAACAATCTTGCGCTTTAATTTTTTTCGCTGATAAGGAAGCTTTTAAACTGCGGCGACATCCAGGTTTTAAAACTATCACCCTCTTTGGTGATCATGTAGACCGCCAGTCCTTCCCGGCGAACAACCTCTTTGGCTTTCTCCGGCCCGAGCACCATTAAGCCAGTATCCCAGGCATCGGCCTCCAGCGCCGTCGGGGCAATCACCGTCACGGATACCAGATTGTGTTCGATAGGACGCCCGGTTTGCGGATCGATAACATGGGAAAGACGTTTGCCGTCCAGTTCGTAATAGTTACGGTAGCTGCCAGAGGTGCTAATGCCATGACCGTTGATATCCACCACCGCCTGAACCGCGTTTTCTTTATCGGTTGGTTTTTGAATCGCTACCCGCCACGGCTGGCCTGCACCGTTCATACCACGGCTGTTCAGCGCGCCGCCCACCGACACCAGATAGCGGGAAATCCCTTCCTGCTCCATCAAGCGTGCCAGGTGATCCGCCGCATAACCTTCACCGACGGTAGAGAGATCGACATATAAATCCGGCAGGTCTTTTTGCAGATATTGCTGGTGGGACTGATTAATCACCGTCAGGTGCTGTAAGCCGGTTTTGGCTTTCATCGCATCGATCTGTTCCTGGCTCGGAATTTGAACCGGCTGTTGTTCCGGGCCAAAGCCCCACAGATTCACCAGCGGCCCGACGGTAATATCCATCGCGCCATCGGTCTTCGCGCCAATGCGTAGCGAGGTGGTGACGATATCGGCCATCGCTTCACTTACTGGCCACGGCGACAAACTTTGCGAGTCGTTAAAGCGCATCAGCGCGGAATCTTTTTTATAGGTCGAAAGCAGCTGATCGTCGGCGTCCAGCTGGGTCTGAATCTTTTCTTTAAGTTCGGCACTGCGTTTGGCGTCAATGCCCGGAATGCTGGCACGCCAGAAGGTACCCATGGTTTTGCCTTCAAGAACGGTAACTTCAGTAGCGTGGGTTTTGGCGGGTTGTGGTTTTTGATCGCAACCAACAAAGAAGAGCGCGGCAGCCAGCAGTGCCACGCGGGTAAAGCTTATTTCCATACGTGATTATCCTCATGCGAACGGTCGCAAGAGTACACCAAAAAACTGTGTTTGTACGCTGAAAACAATGAAAAAAGGGCCCGCAGGCCCTTTGTTCGATATCAATCGAGATTAGAACTGGTAAACCAGACCCAGAGCTACGATGTTATCAGTGTTGATGCCAGCGTCACGAGTGAACTGGTTGTCGTCCAGCAGGTTGATTTTGTAGTCAACATAGGTGGACATGTTTTTGTTGAAGTAGTAAGTAGCACCAACATCAACATATTTCAGGATATCTTCGTCGTCGTAGTTACGAGTACCGATGGTGCCCAGGTTTTTACCTTTAGACTGCAGGTATGCTACAGACGGGCGCAGACCGAAGTCGAACTGGTACTGAGCAACAGCTTCGAAGTTCTGTGCTTTGTTCGCCCAACCCAGGGAACCTACGCGAGTTGCGTTGTAGGTCTGGGTGTACTGAGCAGCCAGGTAGATGTTGTTAGCGTCGTATTTCAGACCACCAGTGTAGGTTTCAGCACGGTCGCCAGTACCGATCAGACCAGTGTTGTTCTGATCCCAGGTACGTTTGGAGCTGGAGATCGCACCACCGATACCAAAGCCTTCGTAATCATAAGTGATAGATCCGCCAACGCCGTCGCCGTTCTGACGCAGAGCTTTACGACCATTGTTGGTGATGCCATGGCCAGTGAAATCCGGATCACTTTCACCGCTTACGCTACCATTCTGGCCCTGGTACTGAACAGCAAAGTTCAGGCCATCAACCAGACCGAAGAAGTCAGTGTTACGGTAGGTCGCGAAGCCGTTACCACGCTGCTGCATAAAGTTGTCAGAACCGTAAGTGTCGCCACCGAATTCTGGCAGTACGTCGGTCCAGGAAGTTACGTCGTAAACTACGCCGTAGTTACGACCATAGTCGATAGAACCGATGTCCTGGAATTTCAGACCAGCAAATGCCACACGGGTCCAGGAGTTGTTTTCGCTTTCCGGAGCGTTGCCCTGGATCTGATATTCCCACTGGCCGTAACCGGTCAGTTGGTCAGTAACCTGAGTTTCACCTTTGAAGCCAAGACGCATGTAGGTCTGGTCGCCATCTACAGACTTGTCGTCAGAGAAATAGTGCAGGCCGTCTACTTTACCGTACAGATCTAATTTGTTGCCGTCTTTGTTGTAAACTTCAGCAGCGTTTGCTGCGCCTGCTACCAGCAGAGCTGGGACCAGGAGGGACAGTACTTTAACTTTCATGTTATTAACCCTCTGTTATATGCCTTTATTTGCTTTTTTATGCCACTGCATACTGATTAACCCTCATTAATCAGTCGGCAAGTCCATTCTCCCCAAAAATGCAGAATAATCCAACACGAATATGATACTAAAACTTTTAAGATGTTTCATTTATCGCTATAGATGTTTCAGAATGTAAATGAAAGGGAACTTTTTAAGATTATTGCGGAATGACCAAATAAGCACCTAACATCAAGCAATATTAATTCAAGGTTAAAATCAATAACTTATTCTTAATTATTTGACAGCACTGAATGTCAAAACAAAACCTTCACTCGCAACTAGAATATCTTCCGCTATCATCATTAACTTTATTTATTACCGTCATTCATTTCTGAATGTCTGTTTACCCCTATTTCAACCGGATGCCTCGCATCCGGTTTTTTTTTACCCTTCTTTACACACTTTTCATTATTCTGTGCTACCACAGAAAAACTATAACGCTTGTTAACTATTTCACAAATAATTAACATCAGCATAATTTCCAGCAATCTTCGTTTATTTGCAATTAATTTCGTTAGGCTTTTTGTAGGTTATTTGTACAGCAAAATGGCGCTTGTACATCTATTTCCCCCAATGCAGGATGATAAATATCACGGGAGAATAGAGAATCATCAATCCGGTAAGAGTCTGGAATTTCACACTGTACCCTTTATACTGCCCTATCACTTCGCGAAGTTTTAACAGGTCATAAACACGAATGCGTCAGAAAGAGACAACGGCCACGACCCGCTTTTCACTCCTACCGGGGAGCATTACCCGCTTCTTTTTACTGTTGATCATTGTGTTACTGGTGACGATGGGTGTAATGGTACAAAGCGCCGTTAACGCCTGGCTGAAAGATAAAAGTTACCAGATTGTCGACATTACCCACGCTATCCAAAAGCGCGTCGATACCTGGCGTTACGTGACCTGGCAGATCTACGACAACATTGCCGCGACGACCACCCCCTCCTCCGGCGAAGGTTTACAAGAGACGCGCCTGAAACAGGATGTCTACTATCTGGAGAAACCACGCCGCAAAACGGAAGCGTTAATCTTTGGCTCTCACGACAACTCAACGCTTGAGATGACTCAACGGATGTCCACTTATCTGGATACATTGTGGGGCGCAGAAAATGTACCGTGGTCGATGTATTACCTGAATGGTCAGGATAACAGTCTGGTGCTGATCTCAACCCTGCCCCTCAAAGATCTCACCTCCGGATTTAAAGAATCGACCGTCAGCGACATTGTTGATTCACGTCGTGCAGAGATGTTGCAACAGGCCAACGCCCTCGATGAACGCGAAAGCTTTTCTAACATGCGCCGCCTGGCCTGGCAGAACGGTCATTACTTTACCTTGCGTACCACGTTCAACCAGCCGGGACATCTGGCAACGGTTGTGGCTTTTGATCTGCCGATTAATGATTTGATCCCACCGGGTATGCCGCTGGACAGTTTCCGCCTTGAGCCAGACGCGACGGCAACGGGAGACAATGATAATGAGAAAGAAGGGACGGATAGCGTCAGTATCCACTTTAACAGTACGAAGATTGAAATCTCCTCGGCACTCAACTCTACCGATATGCGCCTGGTCTGGCAGGTTCCTTATGGCACCTTATTGCTGGATACGTTGCAAAACATTCTGCTGCCACTGCTGCTGAACATCGGTTTGCTGGCGCTGGCGTTATTTGGCTATACCACATTTCGCCATTTCTCCAGTCGCAGTACAGAAAGTCTACCCAACACGGCGGTCAATAACGAATTGCGCATTTTACGGGCAATCAATGAAGAGATAGTCTCACTACTGCCGCTCGGCCTGCTGGTTCACGATCAGGAATCGAACCGCACTGTCATAAGTAACAAAATTGCCGATCATTTGCTGCCGCATTTGAATCTGCAAAACATCACCACCATGGCGGAACAGCATCAGGGGATTATTCAGGCGACGATCAATAACGAGCTGTATGAGATCCGCATGTTCCGCAGCCAGGTTGCGCCGCGCACACAAATTTTCATTATTCGCGATCAGGATCGCGAAGTGCTGGTAAACAAGAAACTCAAGCAGGCGCAGCGTCTGTATGAGAAAAACCAGCAGGGGCGGATGACCTTTATGAAAAACATTGGCGATGCGCTGAAAGAACCCGCACAGTCCCTGGCGGAGAGCGCGGCTAAACTCAACGCCCCGGAAGGCAAACAACTGACGAATCAGGCGGATGTGCTGGTGCGGCTGGTCGATGAAATACAGTTAGCGAACATGCTTGCGGACGATAGCTGGAAAAGTGAGACGGTGCTGTTCTCCGTGCAGGATTTAATTGATGAAGTTGTGCCTTCAGTGTTGCCTGCCATCAAGCGTAAAGGTCTGCAACTGCTGATTAACAATCATCTGAAAGCACACGATATGCGCCGCGGCGATCGCGATGCCTTACGACGTATTTTGCTGCTACTGATGCAATATGCCGTGACCTCAACGCAATTGGGAAAAATCACCCTTGAGGTTGATCAGGATGAGTCCTCCGAAGACCGCCTGACGTTCCGCATTCTGGACACGGGAGAAGGCGTAAGTATTCATGAAATGGATAATTTGCACTTCCCGTTTATCAACCAGACCCAAAACGATCGCTATGGCAAGGCGGACCCGCTGGCATTCTGGCTGAGCGATCAACTGGCGCGTAAACTGGGCGGTCATTTAAACATCAAAACGCGGGATGGGCTTGGTACTCGCTACTCTGTGCATATCAAAATGCTCGCAGCTGACCCGGAAGTTGAAGAGGAAGAAGAGCGTTTACTGGATGATGTCTGCGTAATGGTGGATGTTACTTCGGCAGAAATTCGGAATATTGTCACTCGCCAGTTAGAAAATTGGGGTGCAACCTGTATCACACCCGATGAAAGATTAATTAGTCAAGATTATGATATCTTTTTAACGGATAATCCGTCTAATCTTACTGCCTCTGGCTTGCTTTTAAGCGATGATGAGTCTGGCGTACGGGAAATTGGGCCTGGTCAATTGTGCGTCAACTTCAATATGAGCAACGCTATGCAGGAAGCGGTCTTACAATTAATTGAAGTGCAACTGGCGCAGGAAGAGGTGACAGAATCGCCTCTGGGCGGAGATGAAAATGCGCAACTCCATGCCAGCGGCTATTATGCGCTCTTTGTAGACACAGTACCGGATGATGTTAAGAGGCTGTATACTGAAGCAGCAACCAGTGACTTTGCTGCGTTAGCCCAAACGGCTCATCGTCTTAAAGGCGTATTTGCCATGCTAAATCTGGTACCCGGCAAGCAGTTATGTGAAACGCTGGAACATCTGATTCGTGAGAAGGATGTTCCAGGAATAGAAAAATACATCAGCGACATTGACAGTTATGTCAAGAGCTTGCTGTAGCAAGGTAGCCTATTACATGAACAATATGAACGTAATTATTGCCGATGACCATCCGATAGTCTTGTTCGGTATTCGCAAATCACTTGAGCAAATTGAGTGGGTGAATGTTGTCGGCGAATTTGAAGACTCTACAGCACTGATCAACAACCTGCCGAAACTGGATGCGCATGTGTTGATTACCGATCTCTCCATGCCTGGCGATAAGTACGGCGATGGCATTACCTTAATCAAGTACATCAAGCGCCATTTCCCAAGCCTGTCGATCATTGTTCTGACTATGAACAACAACCCGGCGATTCTTAGTGCGGTATTGGATCTGGATATCGAAGGGATCGTGCTGAAACAAGGTGCACCGACCGATCTGCCGAAAGCTCTCGCCGCGCTGCAGAAAGGGAAGAAATTTACCCCGGAAAGCGTTTCTCGCCTGTTGGAAAAAATCAGTGCTGGTGGTTACGGTGACAAGCGTCTCTCGCCAAAAGAGAGTGAAGTTCTACGCCTGTTTGCGGAAGGTTTCCTGGTGACCGAGATCGCTAAAAAGCTGAACCGCAGTATCAAAACCATCAGTAGCCAGAAGAAATCTGCGATGATGAAGCTGGGTGTCGAGAACGATATTGCTCTGCTGAATTATCTCTCTTCAGTGACGTTAAGTCCGGCAGATAAAGACTAATCACCTGTAGGCCAGATAAGACGCGTTAGTGTCTTATCTGGCATTTGCACCGATTGCCGGATGCGGCGTAAACGCCTTATCCGTCCTACGATTCCCATTATTTCAACAGATTACATTAAAGTAGGCCAGATAAGACACGTCAGCGTCGCATCTGGCATTTGCACTGAATGCCAGATGCGGCGTAAACGCCTTATCCGTCCTACGAATCCCGCGATTTCCTGACCCTCTCGGCATATACCGTTAGCGTCTGTTTTATCACATCCAGCGTTACCGGCTTCGACAGGCAGCTGTCCATACCGGACTCCAGACACCGCTGCTTCTCTTCAGCCAACGCATTAGCAGTTACTCCGATAACCGGCAACGTCAGTCCCAACTGACGAATGCGTTGCGTCAAGCGGTAACCATCCATATTTGGCATGTTGACGTCGCTAAGCACGATATCAATATGATTCTTGCTAAGTACATTAAGCGCATCGACGCCATCATTCGCGGTTTTACATTGATAGCCCAACGATCCCAACTGATCTGCCAGCAGACGCCGATTAATCGGATGATCATCCACGACCAGAATCATCATATCGTCATTATCGCTGACCGCTTTGTCCGTTAACGGCAGAGCGTTAGCAGGATCGTCGCTCTCCATCTCGATCAAATAAATACGCGCCAACAATGCCGGTAGCTCATGCGGGGCAGCCACACTGTGTACCCACTCTCCTGGCGCTTTCTCCAGCGGAATACCAATATGGCGACGACAGAAGGTCACAACCGCTCTACCCTGCCATTTTTTGCTCACTACCTCGTCAGTGATTAACACATCTTCGGGAGTCGGTTCCTGCCCTTCGTATGTTGTAACGACGATGCCGCTGCGCTGCAAACTGGTTTCCAGGAACTGACAGAGCGACGCATTGCGGACCGCCAGCCAGCAACGTTTACCACTCAACCCTTCCACGCCTTTTTTCTGCGGGTACTGAGCGCCGTACAACGGAATACGCACGGTAAACTGGCTGCCCATTCCCGGTTCTGAATCTACCGAGATGTCGCCGTCCATCATGCTGATCAGTTTTTCACAAATCGCCAGACCCAGACCGGTCCCCTGGAAGTTACGCTGTACGCCCGTTCCGACCTGGAAGAAGGGATCAAACAAGCGCACCACTTCTTTCGCCGGAATCCCTACGCCGGTATCGCGAACACGGATAGAGAGATAATCGCCATCAGCGCGAACATGCAGAACTATACAGCCGGTATCGGTGAATTTTATGGCGTTACTCAACAGGTTGGAGATGACCTGCTGTAAACGCATCGGGTCGCCATTTAAGGCCACTGGCACATCCGGTTCAATAAAGCAGTACAAGCCTAGCTGCTTGCGTACCACCAGCGGTAAATAGTTGGCGGTGATGTGGTTCATCACTTCACGCGGTGAAAACTCACGCGGTTCGATCTTCAACTGTTCCGATTCAATCTTCGAGAAGTCGAGAATATCGCTGATAATTTTCAACAACAGGCTGGAAGAGTTGTTCATTGCCGTCACCAGACGATCGACGCCTTTCGGTAACTCTTTGGTTTGCAACAGATCCAGGTTACCGATAATGCCATACAGCGGCGTTCGCAGCTCATGACTGACGGTGGCAAGGAACATCGATTTTGACTGGCTCGCCTGTTCCGCTGCTTGTGCCATCTCCTGCAACGACTCTTCCATCTTCACGCGCGAAGAAACATCCACCAGCACACAAATGGCCACGTTTTCATTACGATAGCGCGAATGGACGAAGCTGATTTGCAGGTTGGTATTGTTGCTGGTCAGGACATCAACAAAATTGACCTGCTGCCCACAGATAATTTGTGTCAGCCGTTGGCGGTCCTCATGCGTAAGCATATTGAGATAGGTATGCGCCAGTTCGTTACTTAAAATATTGACGCCATCAGCGGTACGCAAAATGCAGATACCCACTGGCGCGGAGGCGACAATCTTGCGATTAAACTGCTCATGTTCTTCCAGTCGCAGGGCGTCGCTTTCCGCCGGAATGAAAATACGCCGCTCGTACATCCGCGCGAGAGTAAACAATGCAGCTCCGGCAAGCACATTCAGCAAAATTGCGTTAAGGATCAACATGCGAATGCGTTCCAGCACCTTATCAACTGGCACCGAATACACGATGCTTAGCGATGAGGGTGGCAGATTTTTCTTCAGCACCAGCTCCCGGAACCCTTCCGTATAGCCAAACCAGGAGCGTTCCTGCATCCAGCGAGGATCGCCCTTAATTTTACTTTCTGGTCCGGTAAGCGAAATCAGGGTATGACCATTTTCATCAAGAATGGTAACCCCCATCGGCAACGTACCAGGTAAGAAAAAATTCTCCATCCGGATAGTCTGCTCGACACCCAAAAGCGCCTGCAACCGGTTCGCCAGATAAACTGGCGTCAAGGCGTAAAAATACCCGACGCCAGGGCGCGGACCTTCGCTGATCCAGTAGAGGTTACTGCCGCTATCATCTTGTGGTGCATTTCGATATTTATTGATGCGTTCATGCAACGCTTTCAACGCGGTATCGCGTTCCACTGGCATATCACGCAGACCGAAATTGGCCATGCAGAGGTTATCGCTGCCGATTAAAAATACCCGGTTGAGATCGTAAGCCGCAGAAAAATTATCGCGCCAGTAGCGCATAAACCACGCCAATGACTCCAGAGAGCCTCGCCAGGTGTTACTCATTGCGGAACAATCAGAGTCAGCAAACAGCGGTTCAAACGCAGGCACATCCGTCTGCGTTTCTCGTCCACGCGGGGAAAGCACACCGTTTTCTGCCGATAAGCGATTTTCGGCAATGTACTTCAGCTCTTTCATCACATCAGAGGTGCGTTGAATAAAGCGCTGAGCCTGATCGGAACTCAGATTAAATTCCTGACGAATTTCCGATTCTCGCTGATGTAACGCATTCACGATGTAAAAAACGGATGAAAAAGCAATCAACAGCCAGAGCACTAACGCCAATGCTCTGAACATGTAGCGCGAGGCTTTCAGGGTTGTACGAAAAGAAGCAAGGTATTTCAAAGGGGCGAAGCTCCGCCTCAGGTGACCGATGGAGTGTGGTTAAGGTAGCGGTAAAAGCGTGTTACCGCAATGTTCTCTCTTCTCTGGAATATGATACACCGCCGAGAAATCATCACCTTAACCTCTGATAATCGTCATATACCGGACAAGACTAGTGGATTTCAGCATGCATTATATGAAGTGGATTTATCCACGCCGCTTACGCAATCAAATGATTCTGATGGCAATCCTGATGGTCATTGTCCCAACGCTTACTATTGGTTATATCGTAGAAACAGAAGGACGTTCAGCAGTCTTATCTGAAAAAGAGAAAAAACTTTCTGCCGTGGTCAACCTGCTTAATCAGGCGCTAGGCAATCGCTACGATCTCTACATCGACTTACCGCGTGAGGAGCGTATCCGCGCATTAAATGCAGAACTTGCCCCCATTACCGAAAATATCACTCACGCCTTCCCTGGCATCGGCGCTGGTTATTACAACAAAACGCTGGATGCGATAATCACCTACGCGCCTTCAGCGCTATATCAGAATAATGTGGGCGTTACCATTGCCGCAGATCACCCTGGTCGCGAAGTCATGCGTACAAATACCCCTTTGGTTTATTCAGGCAGGCAGGTACGCGGCGATATTTTGAATTCAATGATTCCCATTGAGCGTAATGGTGAAATCCTCGGCTATATCTGGGCCAATGAATTAACCGAAGATATTCGCCGCCAGGCCTGGAAAATGGATGTGAGGATTATCATTGTGCTCACCGCCGGTTTGCTGATAAGCCTGCTGTTGATTGTCCTTTTCTCCCGTCGCCTGAGCGCCAATATTGATATCATCACCGATGGCCTCTCGACTCTGGCGCAAAATATTCCCACTCGATTACCACAATTGCCCGGTGAAATGGGGCAAATCAGTCAGAGTGTTAACAACCTCGCCCAGGCACTGCGTGAAACGCGGACACTTAACGATCTGATTATTGAAAACGCTGCCGATGGCGTCATTGCCATTGACCGCCAGGGTGATGTAACCACCATGAACCCGGCAGCAGAAGTCATCACTGGCTATCAACGTCATGAACTGGTAGGGCAGCCTTACTCCATGTTGTTCGACCATACTCAGTTCTACAGTCCAGTACTGGATACGCTGGAACATGGCACCGAACATGTGGCGCTGGAGATCAGTTTTCCAGGCCGTGACCGCACCATTGAACTCAGTGTCACTACCAGTCGTATTCATAACACGCATGGTGATATGATAGGTGCTTTGGTGATTTTCTCTGATTTAACTGCCCGCAAAGAAACCCAGCGCCGCATGGCGCAAGCAGAACGCCTCGCCACACTGGGTGAGCTGATGGCTGGCGTGGCGCATGAAGTACGTAATCCGCTAACGGCTATTCGTGGTTATGTACAGATCTTGCGCCAACAAACCGGTGACCCAATACATCAGGAATATCTGTCCGTAGTACTCAAAGAAATCGATTCAATTAACAAAGTTATTCAGCAATTGCTCGAATTTTCACGTCCACGCCACAGTCAATGGCAACAAGTCAGCCTCAATGCATTGGTTGAAGAAACTCTGGTACTGGTACAAACCGCTGGCGTACAAGCGCGGATCGACTTCATAAGCGAACTGGATAATGAATTAAGCCCGATTAACGCCGATCGTGAACTGCTCAAACAGGTACTACTGAATATCCTGATCAATGCCGTCCAGGCTATCAGTGCACGAGGGAAAATTCGCATTCGAACCTGGCAGTACAGCGACTCACAACAGGCCATTTCGATAGAGGACAACGGCTGTGGCATTGATCTCTCGCTGCAAAAAAAGATCTTCGATCCCTTTTTCACTACCAAAGCCTCAGGAACCGGGCTTGGTCTGGCGTTAAGTCAACGCATCATTAATGCCCATCAGGGTGATATTCGCGTCGCCAGTTTGCCGGGCTACGGCGCAACCTTCACGCTTATTTTACCGATCAACCCGCAGGGAAATCAGACTGTATGACTGCTATTAATCGCATCCTTATTGTGGATGATGAAGATAATGTTCGCCGTATGCTGAGCACCGCTTTTGCACTACAAGGATTCGAAACACATTGTGCGAACAACGGACGCACAGCATTACACCTGTTTGCTGATATTCACCCTGACGTGGTGTTGATGGATATCCGCATGCCAGAGATGGACGGCATCAAGGCACTAAAGGAGATGCGCAGTAATGAGACCCGGACACCCGTTATTCTGATGACGGCCTATGCTGAAGTGGAAACCGCCGTCGAAGCGCTACGCTGCGGGGCCTTCGACTATGTTATTAAACCGTTTGATCTCGATGAGTTGAATTTAATCGTTCAGCGCGCTTTACAACTCCAGTCAATGAAAAAAGAGATCCGTCATCTGCACCAGGCACTGAGCACCAGCTGGCAATGGGGGCACATTCTCACCAACAGCCCGGCGATGATGGATATCTGCAAAGACACCGCCAAAATTGCCCTTTCTCAGGCCAGCGTCTTGATTAGCGGTGAAAGCGGCACCGGGAAAGAGTTGATTGCCAGAGCGATTCACTACAATTCGCGGCGGGCAAAGGGGCCGTTCATTAAAGTCAACTGCGCGGCGCTGCCGGAATCGTTGCTCGAAAGTGAACTGTTTGGTCATGAAAAAGGTGCATTTACTGGTGCACAAACCTTGCGTCAGGGATTATTTGAACGTGCCAACGAAGGTACTCTGCTCCTCGACGAAATTGGCGAAATGCCGCTCGTACTGCAAGCCAAATTACTACGCATTCTGCAGGAACGGGAATTTGAACGGATTGGCGGCCATCAGACCATAAAAGTTGATATCCGCATCATTGCTGCCACCAACCGTGACTTGCAGGCAATGGTAAAAGAAGGCACCTTCCGTGAAGATCTCTTTTATCGCCTTAACGTTATTCATTTAATACTGCCGCCTCTGCGCGATCGCCGGGAAGATATTTCCCTGTTAGCTAATCACTTTTTGCAAAAATTCAGTAGTGAGAATCAGCGCGATATTATCGACATCGATCCGATGGCAATGTCACTGCTTACCGCCTGGTCATGGCCGGGAAATATTCGAGAGCTTTCCAACGTTATTGAACGCGCCGTCGTGATGAATTCAGGCCCGATCATTTTTTCTGAGGATCTTCCGCCGCAGATTCGTCAGCCAGTCTGTAATGCTGGTGAAGCAAAAACAGCCCCTGTCGGTGAGCGTAATTTAAAAGAGGAAATTAAACGCGTCGAAAAACGCATCATTATGGAAGTGCTGGAACAACAAGAAGGAAACCGAACCCGCACTGCTTTAATGCTGGGCATCAGTCGCCGTGCATTGATGTATAAACTCCAGGAATACGGTATCGATCCGGCGGATGTATAACGCCAAAACTTGCTATGCAGAAATTTGCACAGTGCGCAATTTTCTGCATAGCCGCTCATTCTCCTTATAAATCTCCATCCAATTTATCCCTTCATATTCAATTAGTTAAATAACAAAATCCAATAATCTCATTCTGGCACTCCCCTTGCTATTCCCTGACTGTACCCACAACGGTGTATGCAAGAGGGATAAAAAATGAAAACAAAATTGATGACATTACAAGACGCCACCGGCTTCTTTCGTGACGGCATGACCATCATGGTGGGCGGATTTATGGGGATTGGCACTCCATCCCGCCTGGTTGAAGCATTACTGGAATCTGGTGTTCGCGACCTGACATTGATAGCCAATGATACCGCGTTTGTTGATACCGGCATCGGTCCGCTCATCGTCAATGGTCGAGTCCGCAAAGTGATTGCTTCACATATCGGCACCAACCCGGAAACAGGTCGGCGCATGATATCTGGTGAGATGGACGTCGTTCTGGTGCCGCAAGGTACGCTAATCGAGCAAATTCGCTGTGGCGGAGCTGGACTTGGTGGTTTTCTCACCCCAACGGGTGTCGGCACCGTCGTAGAGGAAGGCAAACAGACACTGACACTCGACGGTAAAACCTGGCTGCTCGAACGCCCGCTGCGCGCCGACCTGGCGCTAATTCGCGCTCATCGTTGCGACACACTTGGCAACCTGACCTATCACCTTAGCGCCCGCAACTTTAACCCCCTGATAGCCCTTGCGGCTGATATCACGCTGGTAGAGCCAGATGAACTGGTCGAAACCGGCGAGCTGCAACCTGACCATATTGTCACCCCTGGTGCCGTTATCGACCACATCATCGTTTCACAGGAGAGCAAATAATGGATGCGAAACAACGTATTGCGCGCCGTGTGGCGCAAGAGCTTCGTGATGGTGACATCGTTAACTTAGGGATCGGTTTACCCACAATGGTCGCCAATTATTTACCGGAGGGTATTCATATCACTCTGCAATCGGAAAACGGCTTCCTCGGTTTAGGCCCGGTCACGACAGCGCATCCAGATCTGGTGAACGCTGGCGGACAACCGTGCGGCATTTTACCCGGCGCAGCCATGTTTGATAGCGCCATGTCATTTGCGCTAATCCGCGGCGGTCATATTGATGCCTGCGTGCTCGGCGGTTTGCAAGTAGACGAAGAAGCAAACCTCGCGAACTGGGTAGTGCCTGGGAAAATGGTGCCCGGTATGGGTGGCGCGATGGATCTGGTGACCGGGTCACGCAAAGTGATCATCGCCATGGAACATTGCGCCAAAGATGGTTCAGCAAAAATTTTGCGCCGCTGCACCATGCCACTCACTGCGCAACATGCGGTGCATATGCTGGTTACTGAACTGGCTGTCTTTCGTTTTATTGACGGCAAAATGTGGCTCACCGAAATTGCCGACGGGTGTGATTTAGCCACCGTGCGTGCCAAAACAGAAGCTCGGTTTGAAGTTGCCGCCGATCTGAATACGCAACGGGGTGATTTATGATTGGTCGCATATCGCGTTTTATGACGCGTTTTGTCAGCCGGTGGCTTCCCGATCCACTGATCTTTGCCATGTTGCTGACATTGCTAACATTCGTGATCGCGCTTTGGTTAACACCACAAACGCCGATCAGCATGGTGAAAATGTGGGGTGATGGTTTCTGGAACTTGCTGGCGTTTGGTATGCAGATGGCGCTTATCATCGTTACCGGTCATGCCCTTGCCAGCTCCGCTCCGGTGAAAAGTTTGCTGCGTACTGCCGCCTCCGCCGCAAAGACGCCCGTACAGGGCGTCATGCTGGTTACTTTCTTCGGTTCAGTCGCTTGTGTCATCAACTGGGGATTTGGTTTGGTTGTCGGTGCAATGTTCGCCCGTGAAGTCGCCCGGCGAGTACCCGGTTCTGATTATCCGTTGCTCATTGCCTGCGCCTACATTGGTTTTCTCACCTGGGGTGGCGGTTTCTCTGGCTCAATGCCTCTGTTGGCTGCAACACCGGGCAACCCGGTTGAGCATATCGCCGGGCTGATCCCGGTGGGCGATACTCTGTTCAGTGGTTTTAATATTTTCATCACTGTGGCGTTGATTGTGGTGATGCCATTTATCACCCGCATGATGATGCCAAAACCGTCTGACGTGGTGAGTATCGATCCGAAACTACTCATGGAAGAGGCTGATTTTCAAAAGCAACTACCGAAAGATGCTCCACCGTCCGAGCGACTGGAAGAAAGCCGCATTCTGACGTTGATCATCGGCGCACTCGGTATCGCTTACCTGGCGATGTACTTCAGCGAACATGGCTTCAACATCACCATCAATACCGTCAACCTGATGTTTATGATTGCGGGTCTGCTGCTACATAAAACGCCAATGGCTTATATGCGTGCTATCAGCGCGGCAGCACGCAGTACCGCCGGTATTCTGGTGCAATTCCCCTTCTACGCGGGGATCCAACTGATGATGGAGCACTCCGGTCTGGGCGGACTCATTACCGAATTCTTCATCAATGTTGCGAACAAAGACACCTTCCCGGTCATGACCTTTTTTAGTTCTGCACTGATTAACTTCGCCGTTCCGTCTGGCGGCGGGCACTGGGTTATTCAGGGGCCGTTCGTGATGCCCGCAGCCCAGGCGCTGGGCGCTGATCTCGGTAAATCGGTAATGGCGATCGCCTACGGCGAGCAATGGATGAACATGGCACAACCGTTCTGGGCGCTGCCAGCACTGGCAATCGCCGGACTCGGTGTCCGCGACATCATGGGCTATTGCATCACTGCCCTGCTCTTCTCCGGCGTCATTTTCGTCATTGGTTTAACGCT
Organism: Escherichia sp. WS338; assembly: GCF_046486405.1. Classification (NCBI taxonomy): domain Bacteria; kingdom Pseudomonadati; phylum Pseudomonadota; class Gammaproteobacteria; order Enterobacterales; family Enterobacteriaceae; genus Escherichia; species Escherichia sp. WS338. The sequence continues at coordinate 201,116 of NZ_JBJQLL010000002.1, forward strand.
GTTCTGACGGCAACCCTACAGACAGAAGGAATATAAAATGAAAAATTGTGTCATCGTCAGTGCGGTACGTACTGCTATCGGTAGTTTTAACGGTTCACTCGCTTCCACCAGCGCCATCGACCTGGGGGCGACAGTAATTAAAGCCGCCATTGAACGTGCAAAAATCGATTCACTACACGTTGATGAAGTGATTATGGGTAACGTGCTACAAGCCGGGCTGGGGCAAAATCCGGCACGTCAGGCGCTGCTAAAAAGCGGACTGGCTGAAACGGTGTGCGGATTCACGGTCAACAAAGTGTGCGGTTCAGGTCTGAAAAGCGTGGCGCTTGCTGCACAGGCGATTCAGGCAGGTCAGGCACAGAGCATTGTGGCGGGGGGTATGGAAAATATGAGTTTAGCGCCCTACTTACTCGATGCAAAAGCACGCTCTGGTTATCGTCTTGGAGACGGACAGGTTTATGACGTAATCCTGCGCGATGGTCTGATGTGCGCCACCCATGGTTATCATATGGGGATTACCGCCGAAAACGTGGCTAAAGAGTACGGAATTACCCGTGAAATGCAGGATGAACTGGCGCTACATTCACAGCGTAAAGCGGCAGCCGCAATTGAGTCCGGTGCTTTTACAGCCGAAATCGTCCCGGTAAATGTTGTCACTCGGAAGAAAACCCTCGTCTTCAGTCAAGACGAATTCCCGAAAGCGGATTCTACGGCTGAAGCGTTAGGCGCATTGCGCCCGGCCTTCGATAAAGCAGGAACAGTCACCGCTGGGAACGCGTCAGGTATTAACGACGGTGCTGCCGCTCTGGTGATTATGGAAGAATCTGCGGCGCTGGCAGCAGGCCTGAATCCCCTGGCACGCATTAAAAGTTATGCCAGCGGTGGCGTGCCCCCCGCATTGATGGGTATGGGGCCAGTGCCTGCCACGCAAAAAGCGTTACAACTGGCGGGGCTGCAGCTGGCAGACATTGATCTTATTGAAGCCAATGAAGCATTTGCTGCACAGTTCCTTGCCGTTGGGAAAACCCTGGGCTTTGATCCTGAGAAAGTGAATGTCAACGGTGGGGCCATCGCGCTGGGGCATCCTATCGGCGCCAGCGGTGCGCGTATTCTGGTCACACTATTACATGCCATGCAGGCACGCGATAAAACGCTGGGTCTGGCAACGTTGTGCATTGGCGGCGGCCAGGGAATTGCGATGGTGATTGAACGATTGAATTAACATGTAAAAACGCCCGATAGCGAAAGTCATCGGGCGTTTTCTTGAACATTGACAGTAAAGATAACCCCATTAATCACCAGTCAAAACTTTTCACCAGCGTCAGCTCGCCAGCATTACGCATCGGTACAATAAATGTTTCCTGTTTCTCATTGACCGATCCTTCATCGGTGATCAGCGTCAGTTGGGCGGTCGTCAATTCCGTTTCGCTGCGTCCGCCATAGTAGTTGATATACACCTGATAACGTCCGTGAATCGGCGCTGGCATGGCGAAAATCTCGGGTCCGTACCCCGTCGTGACATCCATATCCAGTGCACCACTGTTTTTCAGCACCGTGTTACCGTACCAGGCGTGTTCGCCATCGGGCGTGACAACATGGAGATCGAGATCGGTATTGTCCGTATCCCACGAGAGAACCAGCCGTAAACGTGCACGAATCGTTCCTGTACCCGGCGTTGAGTAAAACTGCATTTTTTGCCGGCTTTGCCCATCCGGGCTGATGACCTGTACGCTGTTGCTGCCTTCCGTGAAAATATAAGGGCGTGCAAATGAACCATCGGATTCAATTCTCTGCGGCATACTGGCACCGTTGACCACCAGCCGGCCCTGCTGAACTTTACCCGCCGCAGCATAATTCTTTATTTTGCCGCGGATCTGCGCTGAGATATTTTGATCATCTGCCATGTTGACGGACGACGCCGGGTAATTGATCGATTGTGAAAAACTGGCATCTTCACCCTCTGCCGGATGCCAGCCAGAGAGCGGTGCATCAATCTCGACTTCCTGCACACCTTCACTGTGAGCGACAGGCGAAAGCGCCACCAGTAACAACGGAAGAAAAATCTTTCGCATAGCATTAGTCCATTAATAATTGTCGGGTAAGCGTTTCGATATAGTTCTCATCAAGCCCGGTGGGATAACCATCAAAGGCCAGGTGCAGATACTCATGGGTTAAATCCAGCCGATCCTGAAGCGTAAAGAAGTTACGAATAAACAGCCGTTTCTGCTGCCGATCGGTATAGGGGAAACCTGAGACTAAACGGCAAACCGCAAACACGTCTGGTTCGTTGTACCCCGTCTCACCTTGTAATATACGCCGCCACTGCGGCATTTTTTTCGCCAGCCAGGCTTTCGCTTTGGGTAATAACTGGCAGGTTGAGCGTGGCGCTCCCCAGCGGCTAAGGCTATTGTCGGGATAAGCAAACGCGAGTATCTGATCGTAACGCTCTCCCTGCCCCGCCTGGGCCGTGGCTTGCCGCCAGGAAAGCGTCCCTTCGGTAGCGCGACTGCCGTGATAATGAACCGGATCGCCCGCATAGATAAGATCCTGCGTCCAGGCGGTCATCGTTCGCGCCCCCGTGGTAGCTGGCGAAGCAGAAACACGCTGCGTGGCGCTGCTGTCAGGGATGGTCAGGCAATCGCCTTCCCGATTGGCGTTTTGCTGTAAAAAAGTGCGTATCGCCACGGTCATGGCTTTCGCTGCCTCAGGTGGCGTACTTTTCGCCTCACGATCCAGAACTCTGGCAACGTACTCTTCACGATCGAGATGCGACTGCAATTTCAGTTTGCCCTTTTCGCTCAGTAAGGTCGTCTCACCGTGGCTGACAAACATAATGTGGTTACCATTGGCAAACGTCACACGATAGCGCCCATTAAGTACGCCGGGTTTTACTGCCGTCGAACTCTTTTCCGCCGTGATTTTCTTCAGCGGATAGCGGGCAAACAGCTCCACCAGGACACATTGCCCACTGGCAACTTGCGTCGGCACTGGCAAAACCCGATTAAGCACCGTCGCATAACGGGTCAGTACCGTTTTGCTGGTGCCACTGCAGTCACCCACAGCGGTGTACCATCGGTTAACCAGCCGGCAAAACCACCCTGACGGATTTCCTGTTTATCATCGGCAAACCAGCTCCAGGTTTTCACCCGTACCCGACTGCCGAGCATGGATGCGACACCGATTTTCGCCTCGTCCAGCACCACATCCAGTAAGACTTCCTGAGCTTTGTTTTGCGCAGGTAACGTCGCTAATGAATCAAGCAGCGAGTTAACCGTTACCGAGGTTTCTGGCTTCAGCGTAGTAAGAGACGCTAACCACGCAGGTGCCTGACGCTGTTGCCAATATTGCCCCCACACATCTGCGCCAATATGCAACCGCTGCGGCGCAAAATAGAGCCCACAGGAACGTACCAGCGCGGTATCGCGCGTTATACTCTCCCCAGCCTGACAACAATAAACCTCTTCCGGGGAGTTTCCGCGACACTGGTAGGGCTGCTCCGGTTGATGGGTATCCTCCAGCCAGGCGTAAACATACAGTTTCCACAAACTCCCTAACGGCGTGGTGAGCGTGTCAGGTAATGCCGAGACTTTGGTCACGCCTGATGACGACAGCTGATACAGTTGATCGTGCTGCGCACCGCGCAGCACCAGTTGTAACGGCGTCTCCTCCGCAAGCGTTGGCAGAGTAACCAACGCCAATAGCCAGACGATTCTGCGCCAGTTCACTTATTTCACCTGCATCCCGGTCCATTCGCTCCCTGCCGCAACACTTTGCTGTGCAGGTGCATAGGAACGCACATAACGAGCAGGAGACAGAACGAATTGCCCTTTTTGCGAGAAGCGCAGCAAATGGCGGAAAGTGACCGTTCCCGTCAGTTCTTTCACCGGCACCATATAGGCCAGTTTGCCCATTTCATTTCGCGCTTTTTCCAGCAACTGCCCCTGCTGTTTTCCAGCGTTCGGTTTATTGACCGAAATGCCCCACGTAGTCCTCTCAACGTCAGCCCCTGGCGGGAGCGGTACTTCCACCTGACCGTAGCGCAGAACGGCATTCTGCTCGCTGGTAAGCGTAATTTCATCGAGATACAGCGCATCGCTGTCAATCTCATTGCTGGTCACCGGCTGCAGAGTAAAGCTCATCTCTTCTTCACCGGGGATAAGCCGATACAACTGGCGTTCAACGGTCACCGGAATGTTACTTTGTTGAGCCGTTTTTGCCGGTTCACGCCAGCGGACCTGCACATTTTGCGGCGATAATTCGTCACCAAAAGAGAGAATGTCCGGCACACCCTGACCAACCCAACGCCAGTCTTCGCCCCCTCCAGTTAACTTATGTTTAGCCCATGCGCCCGCAGGCGCAGGCAAAACAACTGGAGGCATTGTCGCCATATATTTCGCCAGCCAGTTCATGGCCAGCGCGCGCTCAATAGTGGATTGCTCAGCGGTCAAACCACTTAAAATAGCGGCCGCCTGGGTAGCGTCACCACCGCTATTGAGCAGCACAACCGTGTGCGCCAGCGGCTGATTGCTGTTTGCCGCTTTATCCCACGCATATTGCTGAACCTGTGGCATCACCGTGGACTTCAACTGCGCTTTTTTCAGCAACGTCATGGTTAAGACGTTTGCCACCGCATCTGCCAGTGGAGATTCCGGTGTATCGAGGATCAGGCTGTCATTGATATCGCTGGTGTCTTCCTCAGAGAAATCTTCAGTTTTAGTTCCGCGCCGGGCGATAGCTTCATCCAACCCTTTCAACAACGTTTTGCACGGTAGATTCATCTCCTGTGCCCACGCCAGCACCAGCGCGCGATGCAATATCGGCATGTTATCTGCCTGCTCGGCATAACTGTCGAGCATATGTTGCCAGTAATCCGGTTGCTGCGTTACGCCGAGCGCCTGGCTGGCCTGCCAGTCGGCGTACCATGCCCATGCCGTCAGGAAGGCGTCGCCATTGCCATCTTCACCCCACCAGGTAAAGCGCGCTCCGGGCCCCGCCAGTTGCATCAGCCGCAGACGGTTATCCTGAATCATCTGACGAATGTCGTTAGCGGCGGCACTTTGATGATCGGCAAGTGAACGCCAGGCGAGACTGAGCGGGATCAGACGGCTACCGGTGTTGATCACGCCCCCCCACGGTTCATCGACTAACGCATCAAGATTGTTACGGAAAATCTCCTGCGGCGTTTCGCTACTTTGTAGCTGGATATTGCTCGCCTGCTCGGGCAACATCAGCGCGTTATCGCCACCGCCGAGCATGACGTTTTTCTGCTGTTCAACGGGCCAGCTGTTATCCACAAAAGACAGTTTTGTGCTAATGCTGTCCTGTACTTGCCCATTTTGTTGCAGTTCTGCACTTAACAAGCCAGATTGCTGAATATTCTGCGTCAGCGAAATATAATTCGCCCCTTTGTGCAGCGTCAGCGTCTGGCGCATCTCAGCACCTGCAAATTTAGTCACCAGCGCCACCGGTTCGTTATCCTGCTGACTGAAGATAAACAGTCCTGCTGCCGGTTTGTCGCCCATGCGATACACCGTTGGCATACTCCACTTCATGTAGAGATTTTTTTCCGAACGCAGATAAGCACGCCCCTGCCCGACCAGCCCGTCGCCGTTCATCCCACGCGCGGTGATGCGCCAGCGGGTTAACGAATCAGGCATCAGGAACGTGAAATACGCTTTGCCTTGTTTATCGGTTGTGAGTGACGGCATCCATGCCGCGGTATCCACCTCTTCACGCCGTGGACGTTCAAGCATTTTTACTCGCCGCTCGCTGCGGTTAGTCGCGCCAGGCGCAACCGGCTCGCTGGAGAGCGCCTGGTCGTAGCTGATAAACGACAGACTGGAGCTGGTACGCACATTGTTACGCCCCAGCGGATAGAAAAATTTGCCGATATTCGGCGCGATTTCCGGTTGCAGCGCGTAGATCATTTCATCGACCACACCAACCGTTAGCTGCGCAGAAACAGGTTTACCTTTCAGCGACGAGGTTAATTCGACATTGACCAGTTCACCAGGCTGGTAATGGTTTTTTTCCGTTTTCACCCGGATATCCAGCTGGGGAACGGCAACTTTGATCCCGGCGTTCTGAAAACTGTACTGACCGTTACGGGTATACAGCACCGAAAAAGTGATGTTAGGCGCAAAGGAATTGCTCACTGGTATGCGGGCTTCATACTGGGTATCGTTTAAACGTTGTAACGTCAGCCAGTTTGCCGGATGCGATAGCAGCGACTGCTGTTCAACGCGATCGCGTTCCAGCGTCAATAATGCTTCATCAATTGGCTCCGGGAAGGTAATCAGCATCTTCGCGGTTTCGCCTGGCTGGTACAGCGTTTTATCCGCCACGATATCTACCGTACCCGTATGCGCCGTGCTGCCCTTACCGCTGACTGCATGGCTTAACCCGGCGAGAATTAAGCCGTCTTCATCGCGTAATGTCAGATTGTAGTTGCCAGGTTTATCGAAATTGACGGTAAAGGATTTGCCGCCTGACGGTAGATCTCCGCTATGGCTCGTGCGGTCTTCGAGACGCAACCATTCATACGTAACAGGAACCTGTTTTGAAGATTCCAGCGCGGCATAACGGAACACAACCGACTCGCCGCTATTACTGTATTGTGCGGTGGTACTTAAAGAGTAATGCGCCAGGCCGCGTTCAATGAGGATCTCTTTGGTGGTGGTGACGCGATACGCCGCGCCGTCACTGGCGGAGACGGTTAACAAATAGCGGCTCGGTTTATCGGCGGCGGGGAGATTTAAAGCCACATGACCGCTATCATCGGACACCGTTTCGCTGCCTTCCAGCGACACGGGAAAACGTCCGGCATAACGCAAATCGTTACCGACCATTGATAATTGCTGAGCGCGCAAACTTAACTGCACGCGGGCATCTTTTACCGGCTCACCATCCGGGTAAAGCAGTTGCAGTTTGCCGCTGACCGCTTCGCCAGTTTTGAACTCTTTTTTGTCGAGAGCTAAACCAATCTCGAAATGTGGCTTGATATAGTTGGCTACGCGAAAACTACTGCTATAGACCTGATTGCGGTAAGCCAGGCGTAACTCATAACCTCCGGCAACGGCATTTTCTGGCAGGCGGAAACTCCCCTGCCCGCCATTGCGCGCATCCAGCGTGACATTGACGGTTTGCAACAGACTGCCGTTAGCGTCCAGCACCGAAAGCTTCGCCGGGGCGCTGACGATGGGGGATGAATGCAACGGGTCGTGGAACTCGCGGCCCATCACTTTGACATCAACACGATCGCCTGCACGATACAGAGGGCGGTCGGTAAAGATATACAAGCGGGTGTTGTAGATTTCGCTTTCGTAGAAAAAATTCTCGGAGACAAAAACGCCGCCTTCAGCATCTTTACCCAGAATGTATGAACGTTCCGGCGATATATGTTGTAACTGCAAGGTACCGCTGTCATCGGTCACACCGCGGGTCATCACGCCAAGACCGTCAGTCCACAAGATCTCTGATCCCGGCTTCGCTTCCCCCTGTTTTTTACCCGCGGTCCACACCAGAAGCTCGTTACCTGACACTTTGCTAAGCGCCACGGTATCGGAAACAAACACCACCGTCGTCGCCCGATACCCACCTACCATCGCCTCGACGAGGTACAGCCCCGGCTCTTGCTTGCCTAGCGGAATATAGATGTTGCCCGGCTGCGGCGAGATGAAATTGCTGGATGCGCCTTCCAGTTTTACCCCTTGCTGCGGCTCGACCGGTTTAGCCTGCCATAATGGGTAACGGAACTGTTCCACCAGGGGATATTTTTTCAGCGGTGAAAACTGGTTGTTCTGTACATAACGGGAAGGTTTAATAATGGCATTACCGAGCTGTAATTCGGGTAACGCCTGAGTCACATTCTGCCGAGACTGAGAAGAAAAAGTACGCTGCATCACGCGGCGAGATTTGCCGTACCAGTTATCCCACAGCCAGGTCAGCGTATTGTTCAGCCCGTCGCCCAAATATTGCGGTTGCACCACAATGCGATGCAGGTTTTTCTGCTGGCGCAAAAATGCCATCGGGTCAGGAATACGATACAGGCGAACGTCCACGCCGCCGTACTCTTCCATCTGATAGCGTCGATAATCACGCCCCGGCGCTTCCAGTCGCACTTTCGCCTCTTCACTGCTGCTAAAACTGCTGTCAGCGAGCAAAAAGAATGTTCCCCCGGCGGGCGGCGCATAGTTGCTGGAAGGAAGCGAATCATCAGCATTGGCAAGCCCTGTTCCCACAAGAGACAGGGACAAGCACGCTGCTATCGCGCCAGAAAATTTAAACGATAAATGCCAATGAAATTGGGATTGGAATCGTTGGGTATCCATCGGGTGTCCTTCCATGTCATAAGTTGTTGCAGACTGACTGCGCGCATTCCGTTGTCAGTTTTCGTGGCGCTTCCGGTGTGGTAGATGACGTAACGCCCCATCCAGACCATTAAGTGCTGGGCATCGCCCTGATCGAAAAAAATCATATCGCCAGGCAGCGCCTGGTTTATGTCCTGGCCAATAAATTGGCTGTTGTACTGAATCAAATTAATTGCGGTCACGTAGGGGCCGGTTTTCCCGTTCCCCTGATTCCAGTTTTGCGCCAGTTGCCGCTGTTCAGGTGTTAGCGTCATCTCTGGCGGCAAATACTGGTTAGATAACCCGTTACTTTTTAGCCATTTACTGTCGTGAACTTTCAGCGTCTCGTTCGCTGCAAATCGCACCAGGCCCGCACAATCCTGCTGATACCAGCGTGGACTTGGCCCCTGGCGGAGCTGTTCCTGTGCAATGCGTACAAACCAGGCGCGAAACAGCCCGGATTGTTCGACATTCAGCATTTCGCTATGGGCAACAACACAACACAGCCAGCAAATCAGCGCCAGCAGCCCGTGTCTCATAGCGGTTGCCAGGTTATGGGTAGCCACTGCCAGGCGGCACCGGGTTCCATCTGGGCCAGCTTCATGACATAACGCGGTTGTTGAGATAAAGCGTCCAGCTTCGGCATTAATAAAGTTTGTGCGGCGTTATAAAAAACCGGTTCGAGATTCTTCGGCAGACTGGTCAGCGTTTCGTTACGCAGCAGTTTCGCCATTCCTTGTGGATTGATATAGAGCGGAACGATGCCATCAGTGGGTATTACATCCACCATTGCCGGGCGGGTTTTATTCAGTGCTTGAAGGGCGTTATTAACCAGCGTGTCATCGAGGGAGAAAAGCAGCGTTTTGTTTTGCATCGCCAGCGACACGCGGAAAAAATAATCCGACATTAATTGATCGGGTTGCGCCGCCTGCGCTTTCGGATACTGACCGTATCGGGAACTCACTTCGCGACGCCAGATTTTCGCTTCGCCCTGCTGAGTCTGGCTTACCGGCAAAACACCTTCTGGCGCTTTGCTTTCGTGCGCACCAATATTTTGCGTAAACAGTTTCCCAGGCAGTTGTGCCTGTTCGGCTGAGCCATCAAATTGACCAACAAATAGCGGGGTTTGTAATTTTGAGTCTTCATACCAGCACAGCCCGGCTGCACCATCTAACGCCCCGTTCAGCTTGTCGTTTTCCTGGCTGATGTGCGAAAGCATCTCTTCGGCAATACCATGCGAATACGGCACCGCCACACAGAAGCTGGCCCCGGCAGGCATACTGTTCCATACCGGCGTAAAATCGAAACTGGCATCTACGCTGGCGGATTCATCATTTAACGCCACAAAGCTATGCCAGCCGTCGTTGCTCATTTCGAAGCGTACGCCAGCAAAAGAAGGCATTAATCGCTGGTAGCCAAACCCCAGCAACCTGGCGCTGACAACAATACGCTGGCGTACTGGCGTTTTTTCAGCAGCACGCTCTTCCAGGCCAAAGCTGGCTTGCCAGCGTTTTTTACCGCTCAACAAATCACTTGCGATCGCCGTGGCTTCGGTATCCTGCTGGTCATCTTTAAACAGCATATCCGTACTGGAAAACACCAGCATCTTGTCCTGATAAGTCGCGAACATCAGGGCGTTATTGCCGTTATAGCGCAACTGATAAACCGGGATGGTTTCACTATTTAGCTTAATACTACTGATTTCCGTTTTGCTTAACTGGCTGTCGCTGGTAGCGGCAAACAACAATGGCTCCAACAGTTTGCTTAAACCACTGCGCTGGATCAGCACCATGTAATGTGAAAGATGGCCTTGTTTATCGTGCCATAGCGCCGCCTGCGCGGGCTGATCTAAGAGTGACGAAAAGAGCTTATCTTTCAGCGTGAGATCGTGTTCATAGACAATGCGGCGAATGCTGCCTTCAATGCCCAGACGATCGGCATGATTCTGATAATAGAAAACGAAATCTTCACTCAGAACATCGTGGAGAAACGGAATGGTAAGGAGGTCTTTGGGAAGCTGGCTCAGAGAGTCGCTGTCGAGAAAGAGGTCCGGCTCATTGAGATCGATTTGCAGATTGTTGTGCACCACCAGCGGCGACAACGTTTTTTCTGGCCCACTGCCAGCATATTGCAACGCCCAGACGCCAGCGGAAAGCAGTACTATTGCGCCCAAACCTACAAGACCATAGAACCGCCAGCCTTTCGCCTTTTTTTCACCACTCATTGCCACATTCCTTGTGTAAAGCCAGCCATTTTTTACGAGCACAGCAAAACTTTACCGCGCCCTAATACGACAAAAGCCCAGACTTTGCAGCCTGGACTTTTCAATTCAAACAAGGGAGATAGCTCCCTTTTGGCATGAAGAAGTAAAATTATTCTTCTTCTGGCTCGTCGTCAACGTCCACTTCCGGAGCGATTTCATCGTCCCCTTCCGCGGCACTGCCGTCGATGGTATCCAGATCTTCCTCGTCAACCGGTTCAGCAACACGTTGCAGACCCACTACGTTTTCATCTTCCGCAGTACGGATGAGGATCACGCCCTGGGTGTTACGGCCCACGATGCTGATTTCCGAAACGCGAGTACGTACCAGCGTACCGGCATCGGTGATCATCATGATCTGGTCGCAGTCATCTACCTGCACCGCGCCAACCACTAAACCGTTACGTTCGGTAACCTTGATGGAGATAACCCCTTTCGTCGCACGCGACTTGGTTGGGTATTCCGCCACTGCGGTACGTTTACCATAACCGTTCTGCGTTGCGGTGAGGATTGCGCCATCGCCACGAGGCACGATCAGAGAGACGGCTTTATCGCCTTCGCCTAAACGAATACCGCGAACACCGGTGGTGTTGCAGCCCATCGCACGGACAGAAGACTCTTTAAAGCGCACCACTTTACCTTCGGCGGAGAACAGCATTACTTCGTCTTCGCCGCTGGTCAGGTCAACGCCGATCAGCTCATCGCCTTCAACCAGTTTGATCGCCACTTTACCGGCGGTACGCAGACGGTTGAACTCGGTGAGGACGGTTTTCTTCACAGTACCGTTAGCGGTCGCCATGAAGACTTTCACGCCTTCTTCAAACTCGGTCACCGGCAGGATCGCAGTGATACGTTCGTCCTGCTCCAGCGGCAGCAGGTTGACGATCGGACGACCACGCGCGCCACGAGTGGCTTCTGGTAACTGGTAGACCTTCATCGAATAGACGCGGCCACGGCTGGAGAAGCACAGAATATGGTCGTGGGTGTTCGCCACCAGCAGTCGGTCGATAAAGTCTTCTTCTTTAATACGTGCGGCAGATTTACCTTTCCCGCCACGACGCTGCGCTTCATATTCAGAAAGCGGCTGATACTTCACGTAACCCTGGTGAGAAAGCGTGACCACCACATCTTCCTGGGTGATCAGATCTTCCAGGTTGATGTCGGCGCTGTTAGCGGTGATTTCAGTACGACGTTTGTCACCGAACTGTTCACGAACCAGTTCCAGCTCTTCGCGGATCACTTCCATCAGACGATCGGCACTGCCAAGAATACGCAGCAGTTCTGCGATCTGATCCAGCAGCTCTTTGTATTCGTCGAGCAGTTTTTCATGCTCAAGGCCGGTCAGTTTCTGCAAACGCAGATCCAGAATCGCCTGAGCTTGCTGTTCGGTCAGGTAGTACAGACCATCACGCACGCCGAACTCTGGCTCCAGCCATTCCGGACGCGCAGCATCATCGCCCGCACGTTCGAGCATGGCGGCAACGTTGCCCAGCTGCCACGGATTAGCCACCAGCGCAGTTTTCGCTTCTGCAGGCGTCGGCGCATGACGGATCAGTTCGATGATCGGGTCGATGTTCGCCAGCGCTACGGCTAATGCTTCAAGGATATGAGCACGATCGCGAGCTTTACGCAGTTCGAAAATAGTACGACGAGTCACCACTTCGCGGCGGTGACGAACAAACGCCGCGATGATGTCTTTCAGGTTCATGATCTTCGGCTGACCATGGTGCAATGCCACCATGTTGATACCGAAAGAAACCTGCAACTGGGTCTGGGAGTAGAGGTTGTTGAGCACAACTTCACCGACCGCATCGCGTTTCACTTCAATCACGATGCGCATACCGTCTTTGTCAGACTCGTCACGCAGCGCGCTGATGCCTTCCACGCGTTTTTCTTTTACCAGTTCCGCAATCTTCTCGATCAGGCGCGCTTTGTTTACCTGATACGGAATTTCGTGGACGATAATGGTTTCACGTCCGGTTTTGGCGTCAACTTCCACTTCAGCACGGGCGCGGATATATACCTTGCCGCGACCGGTACGGTAAGCTTCTTCAATACCGCGACGACCGTTAATGATTGCCGCCGTCGGGAAGTCCGGCCCGGGGATGTGTTCCATCAGCCCTTCAATGCTGATGTCTTCATCATCGATATACGCCAGACAACCGTTGATGACTTCCGTCAGGTTGTGCGGCGGGATGTTGGTTGCCATACCTACGGCGATACCGGAAGAACCGTTCACCAGCAGGTTAGGAATTTTGGTTGGCATGACGTCGGGAATTTTTTCCGTGCCGTCATAGTTATCTACGAAATCGACCGTCTCTTTTTCGAGATCGGCCATCAGTTCATGGGCAATTTTCGCCAGACGGATTTCCGTATAACGCATTGCCGCCGCAGAGTCGCCGTCGATGGAACCGAAGTTACCCTGACCGTCTACCAGCATGTAACGCAGCGAGAATGGCTGCGCCATACGGACGATCGTGTCATAAACCGCCAAGTCACCATGGGGATGGTATTTACCGATTACGTCACCAACGACACGGGCAGATTTTTTATAGGCTTTGTTCCAGTCATTGCCTAGTACGTTCATGGCGTAAAGTACGCGACGGTGTACCGGCTTCAGGCCATCTCGGACATCTGGCAGCGCACGGCCAACAATGACCGACATCGCATAATCCAGATAGGAGCTCTTCAGCTCTTCCTCAATGTTGACCGGTGTAATTTCTCTCGCAAGGTCGCTCATCTAACCGCTATCCCTCTACTGTATCCCGGATTCAAAGGTCGCAAATTATAACACAGCCGCGCAGTTTGAGGTAAACCTATACGCTTTATTCACCTCCAATGCCTGATATACTCGTTTGTCTTGCCAATTACGGAGTAGAAGTGCCAATGAATGCCGAAAAATCGCCGGTAAACCATAACGTAGACCACGAAGAGATCGCTAAATTTGAAGCTGTCGCCTCCCGCTGGTGGGATCTTGAAGGTGAGTTCAAACCGCTGCACCGCATTAACCCGCTGCGTCTGGGCTATATTGCCGAGCGTGCTGGCGGTTTATTTGGCAAAAAGGTGCTCGATGTCGGTTGTGGCGGCGGCATTCTGGCCGAGAGTATGGCGCGCGAAGGTGCGACGGTGACCGGTCTGGATATGGGCTTTGAGCCATTGCAGGTGGCAAAGCTGCACGCGCTGGAAAGCGGCATTCAGGTGGATTACGTGCAGGAAACCGTGGAAGAGCACGCGGCAAAACATGCCGGGCAGTATGATGTGGTGACCTGCATGGAGATGCTGGAGCACGTCCCCGATCCGCAGTCAGTGGTCAGAGCCTGTGCGCAACTGGTGAAACCGGGCGGCGATGTCTTTTTCTCGACGCTTAACCGCAACGGCAAGTCATGGCTGATGGCGGTGGTTGGCGCGGAATATATTTTGCGCATGGTGCCCAAAGGCACGCATGATGTGAAGAAGTTTATTAAACCGGCAGAGCTGCTGGGCTGGGTAGATCAGACAAGCCTTAAAGAGCGACATATAACCGGGTTACATTACAACCCGATCACTAATTCCTTTAAGCTCGGCCCCGGCGTGGATGTGAACTATATGCTGCACACGCAGAATAAGTGAGGTTGTTGTTTGGATTCATCCGGCAACCGCGCCAATGCCTGATGCGACGCTTGCCGCGTCTTATCAGGCCTACAAATGCTCTCCGTAGGCCAGATAAGGCGTTTACGCCGCATCCGGCAATAGTGATGGTCAGACAGCGATTACCATTTCACCGTCATCGACAAAAACCCTGCCGTCTGGGCAAAATCATCACTCCCTTTCTGCCACGCCACGCTGCCGCGCAGGGACACTCGCTGACTGATATTGCCCGTGACTCCCACTTTTATTTCACCCCGTTGCTTCACCCCATCGTCACTGATAGTGCTGCCATCTTCTTCAATTTCCGTCGCATGGGGATCGTGATAATAATTCAGATCTAATGTTGGTATGACATGAACAGCGGTACGCCATTCGCTGTGTAAACCCAGCCGCGTCTGAATATCATCACCCTGCGATTGTGACACGCGCGCATGGTTAGCGGCGGTAAAATCATCCTGCTGCACGCCCTGATAAATCACCTGCGCCTGCGGTTCAATCACCACACCACGCCCCGGTAACCATTGATACCCGGCTTCCAGCGAGGCGATAATCCCCGACGAGTGGTAATGATCCACGCCATCGTCTTGTTCAGAAACATCATTGTTAAACCACGCATATTACAGCCAGCTATCCAGCCAGACCCCCTGCTTCTGATTACCGTGCTGATACCAGCTTGAGGTCAGCCCAACGGCATAACCGTGGTTCTGGTTATCGGCGCGAGTTCCGCTCATATTCGAGCGGCTGTCGCCCTGGTTATCGCTGTAGCCACCAACAATCCCAAGCATCCACTCGCCATCATCACCCCAGTGCCTGCTAAACAGATCGCCGCTAAGCTGCACCGTAGAAGTGTCTTCATGCTGAGCCAACTGCCCTACCGCCGTGTAATGATAACGCCCGCCGATAACGCGTAAATTCAGCGTCTGACCATCGCCACCTGCGTGATCGCGTCGCTCCATCACAAATGCCTGATTTGCCGCACGTAGGTTATTAAAATATCCACCAACTTTGGCATTCAACACCGGCTGGTAAGCAGGCGTAGGTTCAGGGTCGGGGGTTGGGTCGGGATCCGGCGTGGGATCAGGATCTGGAGTTGGGTCTGGAACAGGCGGCGGCGTCGGATTGACTTCTTGTGATCGCAGATACCAGTCGTTGTTATCTTCCACCAGCGTGTAATCATACGCCCCCATATTGACGTAGCCGCTTCCTGCCAGACGGAACTGCGCATTGTTTTGAAACTGCGTGGGATCAGCTGCGAAATCAACCACTTTAATACCTGTAGATGTCGGCTCACCAATACCCGTAATGGGGTTAATTACCACGGCCGTGTTGCCAGCAGTATTACCGTTCAATACCAGTTGGTCACTTGCCGAGTCATCGCCGTTTAATTCGCTGTCGAGCAGTAGCGTACCGCCGCCGGTATAATCACCATTTACCGTCAGCGTGTCGCCAGCGACGCCATTTTGCAGGCTAATCGCACCGGACGTATTGGTCAGATTGCCATTAACCGTCACGTCGGAAAGATAAGTCAGGCTGTCAGTTTCAAGGTTGGTATTAAGCTCGCCTGTCAGCGTCACGCCATCGGTGGCATTCACCAACGTACCGTCGCCGCTAAACAGCGAGGCATCCAGCACCTGGTTCGTATCCTGCTGCGTCAATCGCAACACAGTACCATCGGTTATGTCGATATCGCCGCCAGAGGTGGCATCGATTGAGCGAATATCCTGATTTTGCCCGGTTTCAAAAACACCGTCTTCCCCCACCCACAGTGAAGAAACATAAGGAATAATATTCTCCGCTTCACCTTTTAGCGTTCCGTCCTCCACACGTACCGCAGACGTCGCAGTGCCGCTGGCGGTCAACTCCAGCGTACCGCCGCCACTTTTAGTCAACGTGCTTACGCTCTCCAGTTGTTGCCCGGTACTATCCGCCATCAACCCGCCCCATTGCGTATCTACGCCATCCTCAACGTGTATTTCGCCATCAGCGCGCATTTCAATATTCCTGCCCTGACCTGTTGTAGCCGAGCGAGTGTCAACATCAGTCGTCACATCCATTTCACTGTGTTGTTGGGGATCTGTGAAGATCACTGAACGGTTGTAACTTGTGTCCCCCAATTGCGAATTATCGCTGACTTCAAGCGTACCGGAGGCGATTTGCGTATTACCGAGATAACCGTTGTTATTCGCCAGCGTTACGCGCTGATCCCCCGCATTAATGACGACATAAACGCCATTCTGGCTGGCATCACTGCCGCCAATATGTAAATCATCGCCACTGCTGATATCAACGACATCATTACTGCCAATCACTGTCCCCCCGCTGCCGCTGATTTGCAGACCGTCATTGTATGAGCTATCGCCATCCCAGGTGGTGAAATCAGAGAGATCCAATACTCCGCCATTTAGCACGATCGATTGCGGATCGCTCTGCATTGCCCGTAAATCGGCCTGATTCCCCGCTAGCGACAATACGGCGTTATCTTCCACCACAATATCGCCGGTTAATGCCATCGACTGCGCCCCTGTCAGGAGATAGCTGCCATCTTGCGCTACCGTCAACTGTCCTTCACCCTGAATCGAGCCGGAAAAACCGCCCTGGTTTACGGTAACATTGCCGCCTGCGTCGATATTCAAAATGCCATTAGCAAAACCGGTTAATGAGTGCACAAACGTTTGTTGTGTATTGCCAACATTCAGTTCTGCCTGATACTCAGAATGAACAGTGCTGCCGACCATCAGACCAAAGCAATCCTGCGGATCGCTCTGACAGTGCGTGTCGCCGACATTCATTAACTCATCGCTGCGCCCCAACGTCACCTCGCCATTCTGGATACTTATCTCGCCGGTAAACGCATTATTGTCGGCATTGAGGACTAACTCTCCCGCTCCCTCTTTAACGATGACTCCCGTTCCGGCAAGAGAATCAATCGCGCCATCGTTGCTGGTATTGCCTATTACCAGCGTTTTATCGGCGGCAATGTTAAATTCAGCCACACTATGACCGATATACATAAAGCCCCCCGCCGCTGCCGTCGCCGAATGGTCATATCCCGAGGCGCTGTTATTTTCATCAATCATCACACCATTGTTTTGGTCATAATTATCATCAACAGAAATATCAATAAGATACGGGGATGTGGTGCTGCTGGTATAAATTGCTCCGCCATAACCTTCTGCATAGTTATTGGTAAAGGAGGTATTATTAATTATCGTTTTTCCTGAAAGATGTTTGTTATCCGTACTATTATCCGTAACATCAATGGCACCGCCGTCCCCATCACTATAGCTGGTTGATGTATATGCCTGATTATTATCAAAAATGACATCACTTAAATAAATATCATTATTGATAGAATAAATAGCGCCACCTTTACCATCATTGGCGATATTATTCTCAAATATTGCATTAGTGATATTTAAATCCATATCACCGGCATCGTTTGTTCCCGCAGAATAGATTGCTCCGCCATAGCCTCCTGCAACGTTACTGTCGAAAATAACATTCGCAAGATTTATCGTTGAGTTTTCTTTAGCAAAGATAGCTCCGCCATTATTATATTCGCCACTAATCGAGTTATTAGCAAACAGGGTCATCCCTGTTTCATTTTGTGGTGATATCGTAAATTCAGCACTTTGCTGCAAAAATACGGCGCCACCGCTGGCATTATTGGCCATACCCGAAAAAATCACCCATTGCCCATCGGCGATGCTCCAGTCCTGCGTAATGCCTGAAAGGCTTTGCCTGCTGGCCTGACAACTCGCTTTGATATCATATCCCTGGCATGAATCCAAAACCTCCGCGACACTGTTAACAGAGAAAAGAGATGCAATCATTGACGGGAGTAAAGATAAATACTCCTTGCGTAGAAAAATAATCCGCATATTAATCTGACCATCATTTTCTATAAGACGGCATATTTAATCGCATTATACGATATGGGTTATTTTTCTTTTGTAAATTGTTCAACCCAGTGCAATGGCTATTTTGTTATTATTTCATGAATAATATCAGTGCGTCATAATTCAAGTTAATCACCTTAAGGGATATCAGTTATGTTTAAACTGAATTAAAGTAATGAATAATTTTCTTATAATATAAGGTAAATTAACAAAATGGCTTCGCATTTAACAACAACCGAAGAGAAAACAACCATTTCGACATCAACAATCGCTTACATTCGCTTATATATTGACCATAACTGATACATCAGATTATGTGATGACTCGTGCTTAGATCAATTTTTGCAATCATTAGCCAAAAGATTAATAAACCATCTATATCAATTTATCTAACCTATTCTTCCGTTCAAGAAATCGCCGAACAGTTATTTTTAACAAATTTTTCTCTTCCCATTGACTTTCCCGGACACCTTGTCTGACCTAAGGTGCGCGAAAGCCACTTTTTCCTTCCTGAGTTATCCACAAAGTTATGCACTTGCAAGAGGGCCATTTTCACACTATCTTGCAGTGAATCCCAAACATACCCCCTATATATAGTGTTCTAAGCAGCTTCCCTCACTACAGGTAGTCTGCATGAAACTATTGCGGAAAGAATTCCAAAAACAGGTACGACATACATGAATCAGAATCTGCTGGTGACAAAGCGCGACGGTAGCACAGAGCGCATCAATCTCGACAAAATCCATCGCGTTCTGGATTGGGCGGCAGAAGGACTGCATAACGTTTCGATTTCCCAGGTCGAACTGCGCTCCCACATTCAGTTTTATGACGGTATCAAGACCTCTGACATCCACGAAACCATTATCAAGGCTGCCGCAGACCTGATCTCCCGTGATGCGCCGGATTATCAGTATCTCGCCGCGCGCCTGGCGATCTTCCACCTGCGTAAAAAAGCCTACGGCCAGTTTGAGCCGCCTGCGCTGTACGACCACGTGGTGAAAATGGTCGAGATGGGCAAATACGATAATCATCTGCTGGAAGACTACACGGAAGAAGAGTTCAAGCAGATGGACACGTTTATCGATCACGACCGTGATATGACCTTCTCTTATGCTGCCGTTAAGCAGCTGGAAGGCAAATATCTGGTACAGAACCGCGTGACCGGCGAAATCTATGAGAGCGCCCAGTTCCTCTATATTCTGGTTGCTGCGTGCCTGTTCTCGAACTACCCGCGTGAAACGCGCCTGCAATACGTGAAGCGTTTTTACGACGCGGTTTCCACATTTAAAATTTCGCTGCCGACGCCAATCATGTCCGGCGTGCGTACCCCGACTCGTCAGTTCAGCTCCTGCGTACTGATCGAGTGCGGCGACAGCCTGGATTCCATCAACGCCACCTCCAGCGCGATTGTTAAATACGTTTCCCAGCGTGCCGGGATCGGCATCAACGCCGGGCGTATTCGTGCGTTGGGTAGCCCGATTCGCGGTGGCGAAGCATTCCACACCGGCTGTATTCCGTTTTACAAACATTTCCAGACAGCGGTGAAATCCTGCTCTCAGGGCGGTGTGCGCGGCGGTGCGGCAACACTGTTCTACCCGATGTGGCATCTGGAAGTGGAAAGCCTGCTGGTGTTGAAAAACAACCGTGGGGTTGAAGGCAACCGCGTGCGTCATATGGACTACGGGGTACAAATCAACAAACTGATGTATACCCGTCTGCTGAAAGGTGAAGATATCACCCTGTTCAGCCCGTCCGACGTACCGGGGCTGTACGACGCGTTCTTCGCCGATCAGGAAGAGTTTGAACGCCTGTACACCAAATATGAGAAAGACGACAGCATCCGCAAGCAGCGTGTGAAAGCCGTTGAGCTGTTCTCGCTGATGATGCAGGAACGTGCGTCTACCGGTCGTATCTATATTCAGAACGTAGACCACTGCAACACCCACAGCCCGTTTGATCCGGCTATTGCACCAGTGCGCCAGTCTAACCTGTGCCTGGAAATCGCCCTACCGACCAAACCACTGAACGACGTCAACGACGAGAACGGTGAAATCGCGCTGTGTACGCTTTCTGCTTTCAACCTGGGCGCAATTAACAGCCTGGATGAACTGGAAGAGCTGGCAATTCTGGCGGTTCGCGCACTCGACGCACTGCTGGATTATCAGGATTACCCGATCCCGGCCGCTAAACGTGGAGCGATGGGGCGTCGTACGCTGGGTATTGGTGTGATCAACTTCGCTTACTATCTGGCGAAGCACGGTAAACGCTACTCCGACGGCAGCGCCAACAACCTGACGCATAAAACCTTCGAAGCCATTCAGTATTACCTGCTGAAAGCGTCTAATGAGCTGGCGAAAGAGCAAGGCGCGTGCCCGTGGTTTAACGAAACCACTTACGCGAAAGGGATCCTGCCGATCGATACCTATAAGAAAGATCTGGATGCCATCGCTAATGAGCCGCTGCATTACGACTGGGAAGCACTGCGTGAGTCAATCAAAACGCACGGCCTGCGTAACTCCACGCTTTCTGCCCTGATGCCGTCCGAGACCTCTTCGCAGATCTCTAACGCCACTAACGGTATTGAACCGCCGCGTGGTTACGTCAGCATCAAAGCGTCGAAAGACGGTATTCTGCGCCAGGTGGTGCCGGACTACGAGCATCTGCACGACGCCTATGAACTGCTGTGGGAAATGCCGGGTAACGATGGCTACCTGCAACTGGTGGGTATCATGCAGAAATTTATCGATCAGTCGATCTCTGCTAACACCAACTACGATCCGTCACGCTTCCCGTCAGGAAAAGTGCCGATGCAGCAACTGCTGAAAGACCTGCTCACCGCCTACAAATTCGGGGTCAAAACGCTGTATTATCAGAACACCCGTGACGGTGCTGAAGACGCACAAGACGATCTGGTACCGTCAATCCAGGACGATGGCTGCGAAAGCGGCGCATGTAAGATCTGATATTGAGATGCCGGATGCGGCGTGAACGCCTTATCCGGCATACGGCTCGGTTTGTAGGCCTGATAAGACGCGCCAGCGTCGCATCAGGCACAGGATGCGGCGTAAAATGCCTTATCCGGCATTAAACTCCCAACAGGACACATTCATGGCATATACCACCTTTTCACAGACGAAAAATGATCAGCTCAAAGAACCAATGTTCTTTGGTCAGCCGGTCAACGTGGCTCGCTACGATCAGCAAAAATATGACATCTTCGAAAAGCTGATCGAAAAGCAGCTCTCTTTCTTCTGGCGTCCGGAAGAAGTTGACGTCTCCCGCGACCGTATCGATTACCAGGCACTGCCTGAACACGAAAAACACATCTTTATCAGCAACCTGAAATATCAGACGCTGCTGGATTCCATTCAGGGTCGCAGCCCGAACGTGGCACTGCTGCCGCTGATCTCGATCCCGGAACTGGAAACCTGGGTAGAAACCTGGGCGTTCTCAGAAACGATTCATTCCCGCTCCTATACCCATATCATCCGTAATATCGTTAACGATCCGTCTGTTGTCTTTGACGATATCGTTACCAACGAGCAGATCCAGAAACGTGCGGAAGGGATCTCCAGCTATTACGATGAGTTGATCGAAATGACCAGCTACTGGCATCTGCTGGGCGAAGGTACCCACACCGTTAACGGTAAAACCGTAACCGTTAGCCTGCGCGAGCTGAAGAAAAAACTGTATCTCTGCCTGATGAGCGTTAACGCGCTGGAAGCGATCCGCTTCTACGTCAGCTTTGCTTGTTCCTTTGCCTTTGCAGAACGCGAACTGATGGAAGGTAACGCCAAAATTATTCGCCTGATTGCCCGCGATGAAGCCCTGCACCTGACCGGTACTCAGCATATGCTGAATCTGCTGCGCAGCGGCGCGGATGATCCGGAGATGGCGGAAATTGCCGAAGAATGTAAGCAGGAGTGCTATGACCTGTTTGTCCAGGCGGCACAGCAAGAGAAAGACTGGGCGGATTATCTGTTCCGTGACGGTTCGATGATTGGTCTGAATAAAGACATTCTCTGCCAGTACGTTGAATACATCACCAATATCCGCATGCAGGCAGTCGGTTTGGATCTGCCGTTCCAGACACGCTCCAACCCGATCCCGTGGATCAATACCTGGCTGGTGTCTGATAACGTGCAGGTTGCTCCGCAGGAAGTGGAAGTCAGTTCTTATCTGGTCGGGCAGATTGACTCGGAAGTGGACACCGACGATTTGAGTAACTTCCAGCTCTGATGGCTCGCGTTACCCTGCGCATCACTGGCACACAACTGCTGTGCCAGGATGAACACCCTTCCCTTCTGGCGGCGCTGGAATCCCACAATGTGGCGGTTGAGTACCAGTGCCGCGAAGGTTACTGCGGTTCCTGTCGCACGCGCCTTGTTGCAGGCCAGGTGGACTGGATTGCCGAACCGTTAGCCTTTATTCAGCCGGGGGAAATTTTGCCCTGTTGTTGCCGGGCAAAAGGCGATATTGAAATCGAGTTGTGATCGGGTACTAGCGCCAGATACGACGCTTACGCGTATTATCTGGCCTACAACGATTACATGGCGTAGTAATACGCTTTCACCTGCTCCCAGTCCGCTTTAGGGATCGGCTCCAGATATTTTTCCAGCTGGCGGAAGTCATGATTAATCGCTTTATCACGACGCAAGCGGCGACGACTTTTCTCCAGATCAAGAAAACCAGCTTCTGCCTTACCTTCTGTTTTCACATAGATATGGCGAACATAACAACAGCCATGCTGACGATTAACGCTATGCATTTTCTTAAACGCCAGCGCCACTGCTTTCAACATGGCTTGCCGTACTTCGTCAGAATAAGGCGATACTGCATGCCGGGCATACCAGTCAGCAATGCTGATGAACCCCGCCATATCTTCAGTCACCAGCAACGCGCGCCATTCACCCTCAATTTTCACCGCTTCACCAAAAACGATCTTCGGCACGATGACACCGGCCCGTTCCAGTTCTTTAATTACCGCAACCTCACGGACAATCGTTGGTCGGCCGAACGGATAACGTACGGAATGAAACAGATGATGCGTCATGCGCTTTACATACAGCTTTTTGCCGTTGCGCTCGACGCATTGCACCCCGCTCATACCATTACGGCGATAGTTAGGCTCTTCAACCCAGTCGCCCTCTGTTGCCCACCAGTGATTAAATTCGTCGTGCTTTGCTGAAACTGCCATACCCTATCGCCTGTCGTTTTTTATTAACGACAATGACTATAGATGTTTAGCTGAGGAAAATCTTAATAATACGTGTTGTATTGACGAGTATCTTATGCCGGGAACAAGTCATCTCGCTCAAAATAATTGCAATTAAGGATAACCCACAGACTTTAATGAAGAGTGGTATCGGATAGCACATAAGTGCCATCCGGTAGTTAATTTACTCTTTATTAAGGAATTTTACTGCCTTATCAGGGAAATCAGTAAATAGCCCATTTACACCCGCTTTGTTATACAGAGCATCATATAACTGATTCACATCAGTAGTGTATTCAGGCAGTTTATCTGACCGCACGGTATAAGGATGCACTACCAGTTTATTCTGCTGAGCATCTTGCACCATGCCAGTGAGTTTGATATTACCCGGCTGCGATGTCTCCTCAATCAACATATGGTAATCCGGACCAATACCATCAGCATATTCCGCCACCTGTTTCATAGCCCCCGGCTTAAACATCCAGTCGTAGTTGTAATTAACCCAGCTTCCGTCCGGCTGTATCTGCTGCGTTTCGTTCCAGTCGGTATAGGCAATCAGTTGTACCAGATTGAGATCCATACCCATTTTAGGTTCCAGCTCATTCTTAATACGCTTCAGCTCATCAGCATCAAAACATTGCAAATAAACTTTGTCGTCCTTACCGGTGTAACCATATTTCTTCAGCACTTCCAGCGTTTTTGCCGCAATATCCTTCCCTTCCTGATGATGGAACCACGGCGCTTTAATTTCTGGATAGATACCGATATTTTTCCCGGTAGAGTGGTTTAACCCCTGAACAAATTCAATCTCTTCTTCAAAGGTGTGCACCCGGAAGTCAGATTTACCCATTGGGAAACGCCCCGGATAAGTCTGCACTTTTTTACCGTTTTCAATATCGAAACCTTCGGTAAATTTCAGCGACTTAATTTCATCCAGCGTGAAATCTATCGCGTAGTAACGACCGTCTTTGCGCGCCCGATCCGGGAAACGATCGGCAACATCAGTAACACGATCGAGATAATGGTCATGCAGAACAACCAGATGGTCGTCTTTGGTCATCACCAAATCCTGTTCCAGATAATCCGCTCCCTGCGCATACGCCATCGCTTTTGCTGGCAGCGTATGCTCCGGCAAATATCCACTGGCACCGCGATGGGCGATGACTATTTTTTCGTTGCTGTCCGCCGCCATTGCACTGCTTCCCATGACTATAGTGCTCATCATGATCGCCATGCTAAGGTTTTTCAGCGTCAATTTCATGCCATTAGCCTCCGTTGCGTTTTTGCAGTAATTGTTCATGGCGACGTTTTTCGCCAATCATCACAACAATCAACAAGATAACCGCCAGAATGCTGCCGCCAATCATTACCATAAAGCCGCCATCCCAGCCGAAGAAGTCCACGGTGTAGCCAACAATCGCGCTCGCCGCCACCGAACCGCCGAGGTAACCAAACAGCCCGGTAAAACCCGCTGCCGTACCTGCCGCTTTTTTCGGTGCCAGTTCCAGCGCATGTAGACCGATCAGCATCACAGGGCCATAAATCAGGAAGCCGATAACAATCATACAAATCATATCGACGGTTGGGTTACCTGCCGGGTTCATCCAGTAAACGATAGTCGCGATGGTCACCAGTGTCATAAAGAAGACGCCGGTTGCCCCACGGTTACCACGAAAGACTTTATCCGACATCCAGCCGCACAGCAGGGTGCCCGGAATACCTGCATATTCATAAAGGAAGTAGGCCCAGGAGGATTTATCCAGCGCGAAATGCTTAACCTCTTTCAGATAAGTCGGTGACCAGTCGAGGATGCCGTAACGCAGCAGATAAACGAACACGTTGGCAATGGCGATGTACCACAGCAGTTTGTTCGGCAGCACGTACTGCATGAAGATCTGCTTCGCGGTCAGCTCCTGTTCCGCTTTTTCGTTATAGTCGTCCGGATAATCATTTTTGTACTCTTCGATCGGCGGCAGGCCACAGGATTGCGGGGTATCGCGCATCATCGCAAAGGCGAACAGTGCCACCAGAATGGCACAGAAAGCGGGCATATAGAGCGCCGCGTGCCAGTCATTGAACCAGGCCATCCCCAGCAGGAACAGCAGCGGCGGAATACCACCACCGACGTTGTGCGCACAGTTCCACACTGACACAATACCGCCACGTTCTTTCTGCGACCACCAGTGCACCATAGTACGACCACACGGCGGCCACCCCATCCCCTGGAACCAACCGCAGAGGAACAACAGTACAAACATCACCGCAATGCTCGACGTCGCCCATGGCACAAAGCCCATAAACAACATCACTGCCGCCGCCAGAATCAAACCTGCGGGCAGGAAAACGCGCGGATTCGAGCGATCCGATACCGAACCCATGATGAATTTCGAAAATCCATAAGCAATCGAGATCCCCGAAAGGGCAAAACCTAAATCACCGCGTGAGAATCCCTGCTCAACCAGATAAGGCATAGCGAGCGCAAAGTTCTTACGAACCAAATAGTAAGCAGCATAGCCAAAGAATATCCCCAGGAAAATTTGCCAGCGCAATCGACGATAAGTCGGATCGATCTCCGCGGCAGGTAAGCGCGCTTTGTGTGGCGCTGGTTTAAAAATACTCAACATTGATAGCCTCCGTGGCCCGTGGTCTTATTTATGATTAACAGCCTGATTCAGTGGGAGAACCTGCCGTTTCTTGAGTTGCCGCGATGTTAAGAAAACATTCATAAATTAAATGTGAATTACCGCACACATTATTAAATACGATGGTTGAAATGTTCAGAATGACGCATGAAATCACGTTTCACTTTCGAATTATGAGCGAATGTGCGCGAAATCAAACAATTCATGTTTTTACTATGGCTAAATGGTAAAAAACGAACTTCAGAGGGATAACAATGAAAACTCGCGACTCGCAATCAAGTGACGTGATTATCATTGGCGGTGGCGCAACGGGAGCCGGGATTGCCCGCGACTGTGCCCTGCGCGGGCTGCGCGTGATTTTGGTTGAGCGCCACGACATCGCAACCGGTGCCACCGGGCGTAACCACGGCCTGCTGCACAGCGGTGCGCGCTATGCGGTAACCGATGCGGAATCGGCCCGCGAATGTATTAGTGAAAACCAGATTCTGAAACGCATTGCACGTCACTGCGTAGAACCAACCAACGGCCTGTTTATCACCCTGCCGGAAGATGACCTCTCCTTCCAGGCCACTTTTATCCGCGCCTGCGAAGAAGCAGGGATCAACGCAGAAGCCATTGAGCCGCAGCAAGCGCGCATTATCGAACCTGCCGTTAACCCGGCACTGATTGGCGCGGTGAAAGTTCCGGATGGCACCGTTGATCCATTTCGTCTGACAGCAGCAAACATGCTGGATGCCAAAGAACACGGTGCCGTTATCCTTACCGCTCATGAAGTCACGGGGCTGATTCGTGAAGGCGCGACGGTGTGCGGTGTTCGTGTACGTAACCATCTCACCGGCGAAATTCAGGCACTTCATGCGCCTGTCGTAGTTAATGCCGCCGGGATCTGGGGGCAACACATTGCCGAATATGCCGATCTGCGCATTCGCATGTTCCCGGCGAAAGGATCGCTGCTGATCATGGATCACCGCATTAATCAGCATGTGATCAACCGCTGCCGCAAACCTTCCGACGCCGATATTCTGGTGCCTGGCGATACCATTTCGCTGATTGGCACCACCTCTTTACGTATTGATTACAACGAGATTGACGATAATCGAGTGACGGCAGAAGAAGTTGATATTCTGCTGCGTGAAGGGGAAAAACTGGCCCCCGTGATGGCGAAAACGCGCATTTTGCGGGCCTACTCTGGCGTACGCCCGCTGGTTGCCAGCGATGACGATCCGAGCGGACGTAACGTCAGCCGTGGCATCGTGCTGCTCGATCATGCTGAACGCGATGGTCTCGACGGGTTTATCACCATCACCGGTGGCAAACTGATGACCTACCGCCTGATGGCGGAATGGGCTACCGACGCGGTATGTCGCAAGCTGGGCAACACGCGCCCCTGTACAACCGCCGATCTGGCACTTCCTGGCTCACAGGAACCGGCAGAAGTCACGCTGCGCAAAGTGATCTCCCTGCCCGCTCCGCTGCGCGGTTCCGCAGTTTACCGGCACGGCGATCGCACACCAGCCTGGCTGAGCGAAGGCCGCCTGCACCGCAGCCTGGTATGTGAGTGCGAAGCGGTAACTGCGGGTGAAGTGCAGTACGCAGTAGAAAATTTAAACGTTAACAGCCTGCTGGATTTACGCCGTCGTACCCGTGTGGGAATGGGCACATGCCAGGGCGAACTCTGCGCCTGTCGCGCTGCAGGACTGCTGCAACGTTTTAACGTCACGACGTCCACGCAATCTATCGAGCAACTTTCCACCTTCCTAAACGAACGCTGGAAAGGCGTGCAACCCATAGCATGGGGAGACGCACTGCGCGAAAGCGAATTTACCCGCTGGGTTTATCAGGGACTGTGTGGTCTGGAGAAGGAGCAGAAAGATGCGCTTTGATACTGTCATTATGGGCGGCGGCCTCGCCGGATTACTCTGTGGCCTGCAACTGCAAAAACACGGCCTGCGCTGTGCCATTGTCACTCGTGGTCAAAGCGCGCTCCATTTCTCATCTGGATCGCTGGATTTGCTGAGCCATCTGCCAGATGGCCAACCGGTGACAGACATTCACAGTGGACTGGAATCTTTGCGTCAGCAGGCACCTGCCCATCCTTACACTCTTCTAGGGCCACAACGCGTACTCGATCTCGCTTGCCAGGCGCAGGCATTAATCGCTGAAAGCGGTGCGCAATTACAGGGCAGCGTAGAACTGGCCCACCAGCGGATTACGCCACTCGGCACTCTGCGCTCAACCTGGCTAAGTTCGCCAGAAGTCCCCGTCTGGCCGCTGCCCGCGAAGAAAATATGTGTAGTAGGAATTAGCGGTCTGATGGATTTTCAGGCGCATCTTGCAGCGGCTTCATTGCGCGAATTGGATCTTAAAGTTGAAACCGCTGAAATTGAACTGCCGGAACTGGATGTGCTGCGCAACAACGCCACCGAGTTTCGCGCGGTGAATATCGCCCGTTTCCTTGATAATGAAGAAAACTGGTCGCTGTTACTTGATGCGCTTATTCCTGTCGCCAATACCTGCGAAATGATCCTGATGCCCGCCTGCTTCGGCCTGGCCGATGACAAACTCTGGCGTTGGTTGAATGAAAAACTACCTTGTTCATTGATGCTTTTGCCAACGCTGCCGCCTTCCGTGCTGGGCATTCGTCTGCAAAACCAGTTACAGCGCCAGTTTGTGCGCCAGGGTGGCGTGTGGATGCCAGGCGATGAAGTGAAAAAAGTGACCTGTAAAAATGGCGTAGTAAATGAAATCTGGACCCGCAATCACGCCGATATCCCGCTGCGCCCACGATTTGCGGTGCTTGCGAGCGGCAGTTTCTTTAGTGGCGGACTGGTGGCAGAACGTGACGGCATTCGCGAGCCGATTCTCGGCCTTGATGTGCTACAAACCGCCACGCGGGGTGAATGGTATAAGGGCGATTTTTTTGCGCCGCAACCGTGGCAGCAGTTCGGTGTAACCACTGATGAGGCACTACGCCCGTCGCAGGCAGGGCAAACCATTGAGAACCTGTTTGCCATCGGTTCGGTGCTGGGCGGATTTGATCCCATCGCCCAGGGATGCGGCGGCGGTGTTTGTGCCGTCAGTGCTTTACATGCCGCTCAACAGATTGCCCAACGCGCAGGAGGCCAACAATGAACGACACCAGCTTCGAAAACTGCATTAAGTGCACCGTCTGCACCACCGCCTGCCCGGTGAGCCGGGTGAATCCGGGATATCCGGGGCCAAAACAAGCCGGGCCGGATGGCGAGCGTCTGCGTTTGAAGGATGGCGCACTGTATGACGAGGCACTGAAATATTGCATCAACTGCAAACGTTGCGAAGTCGCCTGCCCGTCCGATGTGAAGATTGGCGATATCATCCAGCGCGCGCGGGCGAAATATGACACCACACGCCCGTCACTGCGCAATTTTGTGTTGAGTCATACCGACCTGATGGGTAGCGTTTCCACGCCATTCGCACCAATCGTTAACACTGCTACCTCGCTGAAACCGGTGCGACAGCTGCTTGATGCGGCGTTAAAAATCGATCATCGCCGCACGCTACCGAAATACTCCTTCGGCACGTTCCGTCGCTGGTATCGCAGCGTGGCAGCCCAACAAGCGCAATATAAAGACCAGGTGGCTTTCTTTCACGGCTGCTTCGTTAACTACAACCATCCGCAGTTAGGCAAAGATTTAATTAAAGTGCTCAACGCAATGGGTACCGGTGTACAACTGCTCAGCAAAGAAAAATGCTGCGGCGTACCGCTGATCGCCAACGGCTTTACCGATAAAGCACGTAAACAGGCAATCACAAATGTAGAGTCGATCCGCGAAGCAGTGGGAGTAAAAGGCATTCCGGTGATTGCCACCTCCTCGACCTGTACGTTTGCTCTGCGCGACGAGTACCCGGAAGTGCTGAATGTCGACAACAAAGGCTTGCGCGATCACATCGAACTGGCGACCCGCTGGCTGTGGCGCAAGCTGGACGAAGGCAAAACCTTGCCGCTGAAACCGCTGCCGCTAAAAGTGGTTTATCACACTCCGTGCCATATGGAAAAAATGGGCTGGACGCTCTACACCCTGGAGCTGTTGCGTAAAATCCCGGGGCTTGAGTTAACGGTGCTGGATTCCCAGTGCTGCGGTATTGCAGGTACTTACGGTTTCAAAAAAGAGAACTACCCCACCTCACAAGCCATCGGCGCACCACTGTTCCGTCAGATAGAAGAAAGCGGCGCAGATCTGGTGGTTACCGACTGCGAAACCTGCAAATGGCAGATTGAGATGTCCACAAGTCTTCGCTGCGAACATCCGATTACGCTACTGGCCCAGGCGCTGGCTTAAAACTCCCATCTGATGCCCGGTAAGCATGTTGTTACCGGGCATTTTTGCGTCCACGATTCCGCGCTCAATGTATACGTTGCAACGCAGTGAAAATTCCTCTGAAAACGTCTCGCAAAGGCTGAAACTGGCAGATGTCAAAGGCCTGGGATAACCGTAATGTCGCGTTATCATAAATATCAGGTGACGGACAACCATGACCGAATCAACAACCTCCTCCCCGCATGATGCGGTATTTAAAACCTTTATGTTCTCGCCCGATACGGCGCGAGATTTTCTCGAAATACATCTGCCAGAGCCGCTGCGCAAGCTTTGCAACCTGCAAACCTTACGCCTGGAACCCACCAGCTTTATTGAAAAAAGTTTACGCGCTTACTACTCGGATGTTTTGTGGTCGGTGGAAACCAGCGACGGTGACGGCTATATCTACTGCGTGATTGAACATCAAAGTTCTGCAGAAAAGAATATGGCTTTTCGACTAATGCGCTATGCCACTGCCGCCATGCAACGTCACCTGGATAAAGGCTATGACAGAGTTCCGCTGGTGGTGCCATTGCTGTTTTATCATGGCGAAACCTCGCCCTACCCGTACTCACTCAACTGGCTGGATGAGTTTGACGATCCGCAACTTGCCCGGCAGTTGTACACCGAAGCTTTTCCGTTGGTGGATATCACCATCGTACCTGACGATGAGATCATGCAACATCGGCGTATAGCTCTGCTGGAACTGATTCAAAAGCATATTCGCGACCGCGATTTAATCGGTATGGTCGACAGGATCACCACGCTTTTGGTTAGAGGCTTCACTAATGACAGCCAGCTACAAACGCTGTTTAATTATCTGCTGCAATGCGGCGATACCTCCCGTTTCACCCGCTTTATTCAGGAGATTGCCGAACGTTCACCACTACAAAAGGAGAGATTAATGACTATTGCTGAACGGCTACGGCAGGAAGGACATCAAATTGGCTGGCAGGAAGGTAAATTAGAAGGCTGGCAGGAGGGGAAATTGGAGGGTTTGCAGAAAGGCAAAGTAGAAGGTATGCATGAACAAGCCATTAAAATTGCCTTGCGCATGCTGGAACAGGGCTTTGAACGTGAGATTGTGCTGGCGACAACCCAACTCACTGATGCTGATATTCCGAACGGTCATTAAAAGGAGAGATTAATGACTATTGCTGAACGGCTACGGCAGGAAGGACATCAAATTGGCTGGCAGGAAGGCATGCATGAACAAGCCATTAAAATTGCTTTGCGCATGCTGGAGCAGGGCATTGATCGTGATCAGGTGCTCGCGGCCACTCAGCTAAGCGAAGCCGATCTGGCAGCGAATAACCACTAATTAACACAGGCCCACAGCCGATCCCCATGGGCCTTTGATATCAATAACTACCTTTTACGCGTGGCCCATTTTTGCCTGATTTAAACATCGCCAGTCGTTGATCCAGGGCATCGCTGTAGAGCATCGTGTCAACGCCAACAGCGACAAAGTTCGCTCCCCACGCCAGGCATTGCTGCGCCATATCAGGAGCCACAGCCAGAAAACCAGCCGCTTTACCCGCAGCACGGATCCGCCGAATGCTGGTTTCAATAATTCGCTGCACTTCCGGGTGCCCGGCGTTATCCGGGTAGCCCAACGACGCAGAAAGATCCGCAGGTCCAATAAACACGCCATCAATCCCTTCAACATCGAGGATTTCGTCCAGGTTATCCAGTGCCGTTTTACTTTCCACCTGCACCAACAGACAAAGCGAATCGTTGACTTGCGCCATGTAATTCTCAATGCGTCCCCAGCGCGCAGCCCGTGCCACACTGGCCCCAACACCACGCTCACCGTAGGGAGGATAGCGCGTGGCAGACACCACCTGACGTGCCTGATCGGCAGTATCGACCATTGGGATCAGTAGAGTTTGCGCGCCAATATCCAGGACTTGTTTAATCAGCGGCTTACTGCCTTCCACCGGACGGATCACGGGGTGGCTGGCATAGGGCGCTACCGCCTGTAGCTGGTGATAAAGATCCTGAATGGTGTTTGGCGCATGCTCCCCGTCAATCAGCAACCAGTCATAACCGGAAGTGGCGGCAATTTCTGCCATATAGGCAGTCGTTGAGCTTAACCACAGACCAATTTGCACTTCGCCCTTGCGTAAACGTTCTTTAAAGGGATTGGTTAATAATGCGTTCATCGTGTTCCTTAACTATTTAATGATGTGCCACGTCGGTCTGCGCAACAGTGCGATTTACACGCAGAGTGAAAATAATCAGCGAACCGATGACCGCCACCGCTGCCAGCGTCAGTAATCCCGCCGCATCGCTGGAAAATAACGTTTCTGCTTTCACGCGCAGGATCGGGGCAATAAACCCGCCCACTGCACCAAACAGGTTTATAAAACCAATCCCCGCAGCCAGCGCCGTACCGGAAAGAAGCTGTGTCGGCATCGTCCAGAACACTGGCTGTACGGCAATAAACCCGATGGCTGCAACACACAGCGCAACGATCGCCAGTACTGGAGAAAGCAGCCCGGAGAGACCAATACCAATGCCTGCCGCCAGTAATGTCAGCGCCGCGACATTACGCCGCTCGCCGGTTTTATCGGAATAGCGCGGAATAAGCCAGGTCCCAAACAAGGCCGCGCCCCACGGAATGGCGGTGACCACCGACGCCGTAAAGCCCACTTTTGTCCCCAACAATGCAGCAACCTGCGTCGGCAGGAAGAAAATTAATCCGTAAACCGCCACCTGAATGGTCAGGTAGATAATCGCCAGTTGCCAGACTCGCCCATTACGCAGCGCATCGCTCAGTCGAGAAGTCACTTTCTGTTGTTCTTCACTTGCCAGTTGGTTGATAAGCAACGTTTTTTCTTCTTTACTCAGAAAACGTGCCTGCTCCGGCGTGTCATCAAGCCAAAAGAATGTGAATACCCCAGCGCCGACTGCCAGCAATCCTTCAATCACAAACATCCAGAACCAGCCGGGATGCCCCATAAATCCATGCATCTCCAGCAGCGCGCCGGAAAGCGGTGATCCCAGTGTTAACGCCAACGGTGCGCCCATATAGAACAGCCCCATAATGCTGGCGCGATTACGCTGCGGAAACCATTGCGAAGTGAGATAAATCATACCAGGGAAAAAACCGGCCTCCGCAGCACCAAGCAGAGTGCGAACGATCAGAAATTTCGCTTCAGTATCGGCCCATGCCATGGCAGCCGAAAGAAATCCCCACAGCAGTGTTGTCGTACCAATCCAGGTTCTGGCCCCCAGTTTGCGCATCAAAAGATTCGCCGGAACACCCAGAAACGCGTATACCACAAAGAAAATGCCTGCTCCCAGACCAGCCCTTCGATAATACTTTGCTGTACAGCTGCAGGTTGCCAGGCAAGCAGGCATTTACCTATTCCGGAGCGATAAAGCGAAAGGCTTTTTCCTTCATGGGAACGCACGCTGATAGTGGCTGATGACTCCACTTTCAAAATGTAATAAGCGCTGCCGTTATCAATAATCCCCAGGTGACATAACAGCCCAGTGGTATCCATCAGTTGCGTCAAACGCGGTCGAGCCAGTTCCCGGAGATCCATCTTGCTTAACGCATGACCGGAAAGCTCCACCAGCCTGGTCCACAAACAAAAATTTTCCTGGTGATCAAGGCTAAGAAAACGCTGACGCCTGAGTTCATTAAGCAGCAAATAGGCCGTGCTTTTAGGGATCCCCAATGTGTCAATGATCGTCGCAGCACTACAGGGACCAATGCGGGCAATCAAATTGAGAATATCAATAGCCCGTGTCAGGGCGGGAACTTTGCTTGATTCCAACATACTGGACTCCAGTCTTAGATACTGGAATCAGTCTCGTTACTCAGGGGGAGTAAAATTGTGAAGCGCATCAAATCCCGCTCCTCGTCCAGCGGACTGGAGAAATTACGCACAAATTTGTGAATTAGCGCACGGATTTTTTCTTATTGAGTACAACAGGTTGGACAAATTTTGCCGGAGGGGGAATGTGCCGGTGCAGTAAACCGGCACAGAGTGGCGGAATCAGACAGATAAAGTCATGGACTCAACAACCTCAATCCAGCCATGCTCACTGGCGATGTCCTGGCCGTTTAACCAACGGCGCAGCATATTCAGTGCCATCATTGCGCACACTTCCTGACGGATAGCCAGGCTGTAGCGCGTAGTGCTGAAACGCACACGCAGAGCGAAAGTGCCGTCTGGCGTGGCTAGCGCAAAGTTGAGATGCTCGTTCTCGAAACCCGAAACAGCCAGTGCCAGCCCGGCAAAATGGTTGGCCCGCCGTTCTGTAATCCAGTGCGCAGTTTGCGCCAGGGTTTCTTCCTGTGAAGGAACCACTTCACACGCCAGCAATGGAGCACCTGCGCGAGAAAGTTGCAAAACCAATAAACCGCCGGTGAATTGCTCGCTCAACGTCAGGCTGAACTGGCGGTTTTGCAATTCGCGACTGATCTGCGCGGGCAGTCCTTCGGTGCCTTCGAAAATCACGCTCTGTCCGGCAACACGTTTAACGTCCAGCCACAGTTTTTCCATCGCCTGTTGCTCGCTTGCCGGTCCGGTGAGTTTCAGTTCGATGATAGGCATTGAGGAGCGATAACCCATTGTTACGCCCGGCGGCAGTTGTAGAGTGTCCAGGCTTTGTGCCAGATCGCTTTCCGAACGACCAAAGGTAGTTAAACGCAGACAAACCGGCGGCTGTGGTAAAGAAAAACGCTCGCGCAGGCGCGGCAGGATTTCGTGCTCGACCATCACCTTAAATTCTGACGGTACGCCGGGGGTAAAGAACATCAGGCAACGATTAAGCTGCACGGCAAAACCACAGGCGGTGCCTACCGGGTTATTGATAAATTCAGCACTGGCAGGCAGCTCCGCTTGTTTACGGTTGCTCGGTGCCATTACTCGTCCACGTTCGTGGAAATAGCGTTCCATCTCTTTGAGCCAGGCTTCATGCAACACCAGGCCTTCACCTTTTGCTGTCGCAGCGGCGAGTGCGCTTAAATCATCGCTGGTCGGTCCCAGCCCGCCGTTAACGATCAGCACATCGGCGTGCTGACTACGTTCGCGAAGAATGGTGACTAAGTCATCAAGGTTATCCCCCACCGTATTGCGGCGAGATAATGGCAACCCCTGATGAAAGAAAAAATCGGCCAGCCAGGCAGCGTTAGTGTCAACGATTTGCCCGTGTAACACTTCATCCCCGGTGGATAGCATTTCCACTTTTAACATGGTTATCTCCTGCTTTTGTTATCGAATCACTATAACGCAAAGGGAGATAAGGCGTAGTAAGAAACTGAATGGCGCGACAGAATGCCGCGCCGGAAGGGATCAGAAACTGGCGTTAACCCCCACATACGGGCCGTCAGCCACTGCGTTGTCGCGGTTACCGTCTTTACCCGACAGATTCAGGTAGCGATAACCCGCCTCAATACTGACTGGACGCATAATGGTGTAACGCGCGCCAGCATTCGCTTCCTCATAACTTTGAATACCGCTGGAGAGCGAATCCGGAGAGTAGTAATACTCGCCAAACAAACGGAAGCTGTTGCCAATTTTCCACTGCAAACCACCTCCTACCGCTGCGGCATAACCTTCATCGCCGTAATTCGGGTTGGTGTAAACGCCTTTTCCGCCAACGGTCGCCATTAACGGCCCGAGAGGCAGATTCAACCCCAGCCCCACGCCAGCGACGTCACCGTCGTCGTCGTTATGTGTCCAGTTACCGCTTAACGCCAGGCCCGTCGATTCAGTCCCAAAACCGACACCAATATTGGTGTATTCTTTACCCGCCTGGCCGCTGATGCTCATTGCATTGACCGATGCAGAAACCAACAGCATTCCGGCCAGACCTGCTAGCGCAATTTTTTTCATTTTCCCCTCTCCCACAAGCAATAAATCAAAATTCCCAAAGCTGCGGGATTGTACTGCCTGGCACAGAGGATTCAATGAGCGAAAAAAGGGATCTAGTCACTTATTGTAACTAAATACTTCTTAAATAATTAAACGCCGAAAAAATAAACATACTTTACCGATACACACAAAAATAATAATAAGTGCAGTTATCATCGCAAAAGAGATTACTGTCACTTTCACATATTTCTGAGTTACCGTATTCTCATGGTTTCTTTTTATTTATAAGGAATACCCCTGTGCGACAACGGACTATTGTATGCCCTTTGATTCAAAATGATGGTGCTTATTTGCTGTGTAAAATGGCCGACGATCGCGGCGTTTTCCCTGGTCAATGGGCGCTTTCGGGTGGCGGCGTGGAGCCTGGCGAACGAATTGAAGAGGCACTACGCCGCGAAATTCGCGAAGAGCTGGGAGAACAGCTGCTTTTGACAGAAATCACGCCGTGGACCTTCAGCGATGATATTCGCACCAAGACGTATGCAGATGGTCGCAAAGAAGAGATTTATATGATTTACCTGATTTTTGACTGCGTTTCTGCCAACCGAGAAGTGAAA
Source organism: Escherichia sp. WS338 (assembly GCF_046486405.1). Lineage (NCBI taxonomy): Bacteria > Pseudomonadati > Pseudomonadota > Gammaproteobacteria > Enterobacterales > Enterobacteriaceae > Escherichia > Escherichia sp. WS338. Next base: position 237,895 of record NZ_JBJQLL010000002.1, read on the forward strand.
ATAAACGAAGAGTTTCAGGACTACGCGTGGGTAAAACCTGAAGATCTGGTGCATTATGATTTGAATGTTGCCACCCGAAAAACGTTACGTTTGAAAGGTCTTCTTTAACAATGATGACAGCCATCACTGGCTGTCAGATTGAAAATTTAGTGGTTAACGAATTCCCCATCCAGATAAACTTTGCCTTTTTCCACATGCATGACTAAACCATCCAGATAATCAGGTTTAAATGTCGCATCACGCTTATCTTTAGCAATATATGTCAGGCAATGATTATGGGTAAAAATAACGATATTTTTATCAGGCGCTTTGCGTTGTAAGTCTTTAATTGCACTATAAATCTCATTACCGCATTGAAGAAGTCGTTTATCTACCGTCAGCTTTTTACCCGCTGAAAACCAGGTCGCCGACTGAATGGTCCGGACGGTATTACTGGAATAGAGATCGAAATCAGGGATATCAGCACTAAAAGCGTTGCCCAGTTCACGGGCATCCTGGGTACCTTTGACCGTAATACCTGTTTTATCTGACAAGCATTGATTGGTTGAACGATCGCAACGTTCAGCATGGCGAAACAAAACGACAACCGGATGCTGCTGTGCCAGTCTGGCCAGCGTTTTATTGTCGATACGTGGCAAACCATTGCTACTCCAGGCGGCATGAGTACCCAGTCCGGCAATTGCAGCGAGCGCCAGTAAAATGATGAAATATTTTTTTGACTTCAACGAAGAGCGGCAAAAAGCTAACACGTAAACTCCACCTATAGACAAGCGCAACCAGACAATTACCGTGAAATTGAGCGACATTTCTGGCGATAATTAGCAGTTGGTGTAATATTAAAAATCCTACGATGCCGGCAAAATGCCTCAAAATTTTGCCAAATGCAAAGCCTAAATAAGAAAAAATATAAAAATTTCAATATTTACGTCTAATATTAGTTTCTTAAGGTTAAGTTAATATTCTATCCTTAGAATTTCGCTCCAAATGGCAAAATATACACAACACTCTTTATAGCAAATATAAGTGGACAGGTATTCAATGGCGGAAGGAAAAGCAATGTCAGAATTTTTGCCTTTTTCGCGACCAGCAATGGGCGTGGAGGAACTCGCAGCAGTTAAAGAGGTTCTCGAATCCGGTTGGATCACAACCGGTCCGAAGAATCAGGCGCTTGAACAAGCCTTTTGCCAGTTGACGGGAAATCAGCATGCCATCGCGGTCAGTTCAGCCACCGCCGGAATGCATATCACGCTAATGGCGTTGGAAATTGGCAAGGGCGATGAAGTGATTACGCCTTCCCTGACCTGGGTTTCAACCCTCAATATGATCTCCTTGTTGGGTGCAACGCCGGTAATGGTGGATGTCGACCTCGATACGCTGATGGTCACGCCTGAAGCGATCGAGTCAGCCATTACGCCACGCACTAAAGCCATCATTCCGGTACATTATGCCGGTGCGCCAGCAGATATTGACGCCATTCGCGCCATTGGCGAACGTTACGGCATCGCAGTTATCGAAGATGCTGCCCATGCCGTAGGTACGTATTACAAAGGGCGACATATTGGCGCAAAAGGTACCGCTATTTTTTCGTTTCACGCCATCAAGAATATTACCTGTGCGGAAGGTGGCCTGATTGTTACAGATAATGAAAACCTTGCCCGCCAGCTACGGATGCTAAAATTTCACGGTCTGGGTGTCGATGCCTATGACAGACAAACCTGGGGCCGTGCACCGCAAGCTGAAGTCTTAACGCCGGGCTATAAGTACAATCTGACCGATATTAACGCCGCGATTGCCCTGACACAGTTAGTCAAATTAGAGCACCTCAACACCCGTCGGCGCGAAATTGCCCAGCAATATCAGCAAGCACTGGCAGCTCTCCCCTTTCAGCCATTAAACCTTCCCGCCTGGTCACACGTTCACGCCTGGCATCTGTTTATTATTCGTGTCGATGAACAACGTTGTGGTATCAGTCGCGATGCGTTGATGGAAGCGTTAAAAGAAAGAGGCATTGGTACCGGGTTACATTTCCGCGCCGCTCACACACAAAAATATTATCGCGAGCGTTTTCCCACGCTGTCGTTACCGAATACCGAATGGAATAGCGAACGCATCTGTTCGTTGCCGCTGTTCCCGGATATGACCACCGCCGATGCCGACCGCGTCATCACAGCCCTTCAGCAACTCGCAGGACAATAAGCCATGTTTGAAATCCACCCTGTTAAGAAAGTCTCGGTGGTTATTCCCGTTTATAACGAGCAGGAAAGCTTACCGGAATTAATCAGGCGCACCACCGCAGCCTGTGAATCACTGGGGAAAGAGTATGAAATCCTGCTGATTGATGACGGCAGTAGCGATAATTCCGCGCATATGCTGGTCGAAGCCTCACAAGCGGAGGGCAGCCATATTGTGTCTATTTTGCTTAACCGCAATTACGGGCAACATTCAGCGATTATGGCGGGATTCAGTCACGTCACCGGCGACTTAATTATTACCCTCGATGCCGATCTCCAGAATCCGCCAGAGGAAATCCCCCGTCTGGTGGCAAAAGCCGATGAAGGTTACGACGTGGTAGGGACTGTACGCCAGAACCGCCAGGACAGCTGGTTTCGTAAAACCGCTTCGAAGATGATTAACCGGCTTATTCAGCGCACCACCGGCAAAGCGATGGGTGACTACGGTTGTATGCTGCGCGCCTATCGCCGTCATATTGTCGATGCGATGTTGCACTGCCATGAACGCAGTACCTTTATCCCGATTCTGGCGAATATCTTCGCCCGCCGTGCCATTGAAATTCCAGTGCACCATGCCGAGCGTGAGTTTGGTGAATCCAAATACAGTTTTATGCGCCTGATTAATTTGATGTACGACCTGGTGACCTGCCTTACCACAACGCCGCTACGTATGCTGAGTCTGCTCGGCAGCATTATTGCGATTGGCGGTTTTAGCATTGCGGTGCTGCTGGTGATTTTACGCCTGACCTTCGGACCACAATGGGCGGCAGAAGGCGTCTTTATGCTATTTGCCGTGCTGTTTACTTTTATTGGCGCTCAGTTTATCGGCATGGGATTACTCGGTGAATATATCGGCAGGATCTACACCGATGTCCGCGCCCGCCCCCGCTATTTTGTTCAGCAAGTTATCCGTCCATCCAGCAAGGAAAATGAATAATGAAAACCGTCGTTTTTGCCTACCACGATATGGGATGCCTCGGTATTGAAGCCCTGCTGGCTGCCGGTTACGAAATTAGCGCTATTTTTACTCATACCGATAATCCCGGTGAAAAAGCCTTTTATGGTTCGGTAGCTCGTCTGGCGGCGGAAAGAGGCATTCCGGTTTATGCGCCAGATAACGTTAATCATCCGCTGTGGGTGGAACGTATTGCCCAACTCTCACCAGAGGTGATTTTCTCTTTTTATTATCGCCATCTTATTTGCGACGAGATTTTGCAGCTCGCTCCCGCAGGTGCATTTAATCTGCATGGTTCGCTGTTACCAAAATATCGTGGTCGCGCGCCGCTGAACTGGGTGCTGGTCAACGGTGAAACGGAAACTGGCGTTACATTGCACCGAATGGTGAAACGTGCCGATGCCGGGGCCATTGTGGCGCAACTGCGCATTGCCATTGCGCCAGACGATATCGCCATTACGTTGCATCATAAGTTATGTCATGCCGCGCGCCAGCTACTGGAGCAGACATTACCCACCATTAAACACGGTAATATTCTGGAAATCGCCCAGCGCGAAAACGAAGCTACCTGTTTTGGTCGCAGAACGCCGGATGACAGTTTCCTCGAATGGCATAAGCCGGCATCCGTACTGCACAACATGGTACGTGCCGTTGCCGATCCGTGGCCGGGTGCCTTCAGCTATGTTGGCAATCAGAAATTCACCGTCTGGTCGTCGCGTGTTCATCCTCATGCCAGCAAAGCACAGCCGGGGAGCGTGATTTCTGTAGCGCCACTGCTGATTGCCTGTGGCGATGGCGCGCTGGAAATCGTCACCGGACAGGCGGGCGACGGCATTACTATGCAGGGCTCGCAATTAGCGCAGACGCTGGGCCTGGTGCAAGGTTCACGCTTGAATAGCCAGCCTGCCTGTGCCGCCCGACGCCGTACCCGGGTACTCATCCTCGGGGTGAATGGCTTTATTGGCAACCATCTGACAGAACGCCTGCTGCGCGAAGATCATTATGAAGTTTACGGTCTGGATATTGGCAGCGATGCGATAAGCCGTTTTCTGAATCATCCGCATTTTCACTTTGTCGAAGGCGATATCAGTATTCATTCCGAATGGATTGAGTATCACGTCAAAAAATGTGATGTCGTCTTGCCGCTGGTGGCGATAGCCACGCCGATTGAATATACCCGCAACCCGCTGCGCGTATTTGAACTCGATTTTGAAGAGAATCTGCGCATTATCCGCTACTGCGTGAAGTACCGTAAGCGAATCATCTTCCCGTCGACTTCAGAAGTTTATGGGATGTGTAACGATAAATACTTCGATGAGGACCATTCTAATTTAACCGTCGGCCCGGTGAATAAACCACGCTGGATTTATTCGGTGTCAAAACAATTACTTGATCGGGTGATCTGGGCCTATGGCGAAAAAGAGGGTTTACAGTTCACCCTCTTCCGGCCGTTTAACTGGATGGGACCACGACTGGATAACCTTAATGCAGCGCGAATTGGCAGCTCCCGCGCTATTACGCAACTCATTCTCAATCTGGTAGAAGGTTCACCAATTAAGCTAATTGATGGCGGAAAACAAAAACGCTGCTTTACTGATATCCGGGATGGTATCGAGGCGTTGTACCGCATTATCGAAAATGCGGGAAATCGCTGCGACGGCGAAATTATCAACATTGGCAATCCTGAGAACGAAGCGAGCATTGAGGAACTGGGCGAGATGCTGCTGGCGAGCTTCGAAAAACATCCGCTGCGCCATCACTTCCCGCCGTTTGCAGGCTTTCGTGTTGTCGAAAGTAGCAGCTACTATGGCAAAGGATATCAGGACGTAGAGCATCGTAAACCGAGCATCCGCAATGCCCGCCGCTGCCTGGACTGGGAACCGAAAATTGATATGCAGGAAACCATCGACGAAACGCTGGATTTCTTCCTGCGCACCGTTGATCTTACGGATAAACCATCATGACCAAAGTAGGCTTACGCATTGATGTCGATACCTTTCGTGGCACCCGTGAAGGCGTGCCGCGTCTGCTGGAAATCTTGAGTAAGCATAATATTCAGGCCAGCATTTTTTTCAGCGTCGGCCCGGACAATATGGGCCGCCATCTCTGGCGACTGGTGAAGCCACAGTTTTTGTGGAAGATGCTGCGCTCAAACGCGGCATCGCTTTATGGCTGGGATATTTTACTGGCAGGTACGGCCTGGCCGGGTAAAGAGATTGGTCATGCCAATGCCGATATCATTCGTGAAGCGGCTAAACATCACGAAGTCGGCCTGCACGCCTGGGATCACCATGCCTGGCAAGCCCATAGCGGTAATTGGGATCGGCAAACAATGATCGACGATATCGCACGCGGCCTTCGCACCCTGGAAGAAATTATCGGCCAACCGGTAACCTGCTCCGCAGCCGCTGGCTGGCGTGCCGACCAGCAGGTGATCGAAGCAAAAGAAGCGTTCCATTTGCGCTACAACAGCGATTGTCGTGGGGCGATGCCGTTTCGTCCACTGCTCGAATCAGGAAACCCTGGTACTGCGCAAATTCCGGTGACCTTACCCACCTGGGATGAAGTGATTGGTCGGGATGTGAAAGCAGAAGATTTTAACGGTTGGTTACTCAATCGCATCCTGCGAGATAAAGGCACGCCGGTTTATACCATTCATGCAGAAGTTGAAGGCTGCGCTTATCAGCATAATTTTGTGGATCTCCTTAAACGGGCAGCCCAGGAAGGCGTGACATTTTGCCCTTTAAGCGAACTGTTATCAGGGATGTTGCCGCTCGGACAAGTTGTTCGCGGAAATATTGCCGGACGTGAAGGCTGGCTGGGTTGCCAACAAATTGCGGGTAGTCGCTGATGAAATCGGTACGTTACCTTATCGGCCTCTTCGCGTTTATTGCCTGCTATTACCTGTTACCGATCAGCACGCGTCTGCTATGGCAACCCGATGAAACGCGTTATGCGGAAATCAGTCGAGAAATGCTGGCATCCGGCGACTGGATTGTGCCCCATCTGTTAGGGCTACGTTATTTCGAAAAACCCATTGCCGGATACTGGATTAACAGCATTGGGCAATGGCTATTTGGCGCGAATAACTTTGGTGTGCGGGCAGGCGTTATCTTTGCGACCCTGTTAACTGCCGCGCTGGTGACCTGGTTTACTCTGCGCTTATGGCGCGATAAACGTCTGGCTCTACTCGCCGCAGTGATTTATCTCTCATTGTTTATTGTCTATGCCATTGGCACTTATGCCGTGCTCGATCCGTTTATTGCCTTCTGGCTGGTGGCGGGAATGTGCAGCTTCTGGCTGGCAATGCAGGCACAGACGTGGAAAGGCAAAAGCGCGGGATTTTTACTGCTGGGAATCACTTGCGGCATGGGGGTGATGACCAAAGGTTTTCTCGCCCTTGCCGTGCCGGTATTAAGCGTGCTTCCATGGGTTGCAACGCAAAAACGCTGGAAAGATCTCTTTATTTACGGCTGGCTGGCGGTCATCAGTTGCGTACTGACGGTTCTCCCCTGGGGACTGGCGATAGCGCAGCGGGAGCCTGACTTCTGGCACTATTTTTTCTGGGTTGAGCATATTCAACGCTTTGCAATGGATGATGCCCAACATAGAGCTCCGCTCTGGTACTACTTGCCGGTCATCATTGCCGGTAGCCTGCCGTGGCTGGGATTACTCCCCGGAGCACTGTACACAGGCTGGAAAAACCGCAAGCATTCCGCAACCGTCTATTTATTGAGCTGGACGATAATGCCGCTGCTGTTTTTCTCCGTCGCTAAAGGCAAATTGCCCACCTATATTCTTTCCTGCTTTGCACCTCTGGCAATGCTGATGGCGCATTACGCTTTGCTGGCAGCAAAAAATAATCCTCTGGCGCTGCGGATTAATGGCTGGATTAACATCGCTTTTGGTGTCACTGGCATTATTGCCACATTTGTGGTCTCCCCCTGGGGACCTATGAGCACGCCGGTGTGGCAAACCTTCGAGAGCTATAAAGTCTTTTGTGCCTGGTCTATTTTTTCGCTATGGGCATTTTTCGGCTGGTACACCTTAACAAACGTCGAAAAGACCTGGCCTTTTGCCGCGCTTTGCCCGCTGGGGCTGGCGTTGCTGGTAGGATTTTCAATTCCTGACAGAGTCATGGAAGGAAAACATCCGCAATTTTTTGTCGAGATGACACAAGAATCACTTCAGCCAAGCCGCTATATTCTTACTGATAGCGTCGGTGTTGCCGCAGGTCTGGCATGGAGCCTGCAACGCGATGACATCATCATGTATCGCCAGACAGGTGAGTTGAAATATGGCCTTAATTATCCGGATGCAAAAGGGAGATTTGTCAGCGGTGATGAGTTCGCAAACTGGCTTAATCAACATCGTCAGGAGGGGATTATTACACTCGTGCTTTCGGTTGACCGCGATGAAGATATCAATAGTCTCGCCATTCCGCCCGCAGATGTCATCGATCGTCAGGAGCGTCTGGTGCTAATTCAGTATCGGCCCAAATGATCTGGCTAACATTAGTCTTTGCCAGCTTGCTTAGCGTTGCCGGGCAGTTGTGTCAGAAACAGGCAACCTGCTTTGCGGCGGTAAACAAACGGCGCAAACATATCGTGCTGTGGCTGGGACTGGCGCTGGCTTGTCTTGGCCTTGCCATGGTGCTCTGGCTGCTGGTCTTGCAGAACGTACCGGTAGGTATTGCCTACCCGATGTTAAGTCTGAATTTTGTCTGGGTGACGCTGGCTGCGGTAAAACTGTGGCACGAGCCGGTATCGCTGCGTCACTGGTGTGGGGTGGCGTTCATTATTGGCGGCATTGTGATCCTCGGGAGTACGGTGTAATGGGCCTGATGTGGGGATTATTCAGCGTCATTATCGCCTCCGCTGCGCAATTAAGCCTGGGTTTTGCGGCGAGTCATCTGCCGCCAATGACGCACTTATGGGATTTTATCGCGGCGCTGTTAGCTTTTGGCCTGGATGCCCGGATACTGTTACTCGGGCTGCTGGGTTATCTGCTTTCCGTTTTTTGTTGGTATAAAACACTACATAAACTTGCGCTAAGCAAAGCCTATGCCTTGCTCAGTATGAGTTATGTGCTGGTATGGATTGCTTCAATGGTACTTCCAGGCTGGGAAGGGACTTTTTCGCTGAAAGCACTACTGGGAGTAGCCTGTATTATGAGCGGGTTGATGCTGATTTTCCTGCCCACAACAAAACAACGTTACTGAGTTTTCCCTGCCGCTTTACACTGCCGTTCCCACTCATCGGGGCTATAACAGCTTGCAGAAAGGACTTTCACCGTGTGCAGCTTTTCACGATTAATACAGTAAAGCGCATTCTGCAAAGGCGAGAGTAAATCCCCCACTTTCACGGCGAAGTCACTCTTCACTTCGGCGATCATTTTTATCGCGCCGCCAGCATCGCAGAGCATAATTACATGTCTGTTATCTTGTTTATTGCAGCACGATTTTTTGACCAGCCATTCCATTGCATTATCCTGTTTGCTAAGAGTTTTCACATCAATTTACAGATTAACAGATAAACTCTTTATCAACGGCAATGGAATGGCAGAAATGAGAAGTGAAACGGAGGGTTAATTATTGCTGGCGTTGCACCCACTCTTTTAGCGCCTGACGTGAAATTTTAATACCGCCGTTTTTCAGCTCCGGCGGCAGATTCAGCCAGCGCACCGGTTGTTGAAAACGAGCCAGCTTGTCTTTCACCCATTCGTCAAGATCAACGGTTTGCTGGTCATACTCCACCACCGCCACCGGTCGATGACCAAACTCCTTGTCGGCAACGGGGACGATAAACACCTGCAAAACCGCAGGATGTGCAGCAATTACGCGCTCGACTTCTTCCGGCTGAATACCCTCTCCGCCACTGAAGAATAGATTGTCTAAACGTCCGACAATGGTCAGCTTGCCATTATGCATCTCACCGCGATCGCGCGTAGCGTACCAGCCTTCGTCATTAACCAGTGAAACCAGTTGCCCGTTACGCCAGTAACCTTCTGCCATACTGGCAGCCCGCAGCCACACTTCATCATTAACGATTTTCACTTCCCGACCCGGCAGCGGCGAACCAACGTCTGCCAGACCGTCGGCTTCTTTCGCACACACCGTGGAGGCAAACTCGGTCAGACCATAGCCGCAAAAGCAACGAATCCCCTGCTCGCGCGCCTGTTCCGTCAACTCGACCGGGATAGCCGCGCCGCCAAGTAACACCGCTTTCAGGGAAACGGAACTGCGGTTAACCAGCAAACGCCAGAGTTGTGTTGGCACCAGTGAAGCGTGAGTACAGCCTGCCAGCATTTGCTCCAATGGCTGTTTATCACGCACCGTCATCCGCGCACCAGCGTATAACCAGCGCCACATAATTCCCTGACCGGAGACGTGAAACAGCGGTAAAGAGAGCAACCAGTCATCGTGATCGCCAAACGGAATCAACGATAACACCCCTTCGGCACTGGCAAGATGGGCCTGATAAGTATGGACAGCGGCTTTCGGCAGCCCGGTAGAACCCGAGGTCAACGTCATTGAGCACAGACGCGTCGGCTGCCACGTAGCGGCATGTGCGCCTTCAACCCGCTGAATGTGCAGCGACGTTAATGCCGGAAACGTGTTTTCCCCATCCGGCACCAGCGCAAATTGCAGCGTAAGATTGGGGAGCAATTCCTCAAGTAACGGTTGCGGCAGCTGTGGATTCACGGGCAGCACCCGCGCCCCGCATTGCAGTAACGCCAGCCAGGCCAGCAGCGTTTGCGGCGTATTCCACGCCCGCAACATCACGCCGCTGCCCTCAACCACACCCTGCATCGCAAAGCTGGAGGCTAATTCATCGACGCGAGCACAAAGCTCGCGCCAGTTGAGTTGCTCGTCATTAAGACGTAAGGCGATGGCTTCTCCCCGCACTTGCCGCCAGTGACGCCACGGCCAGTCAGAGAAGATCATAACAGCCGCTCCAGTGCATCAACGTCCACTAACGGCAGCAGGCTCCCCGGCCAGCGACGAACCTGCTGCGCCTGCATCAGATCCAGCGTGTCCAGTCCCGGAATGGTGTCTGGCGTTAACCAGGCAGCAATCCGCGCCAGTTGCGTTAGACCTAAGCTCGACTCAATGGAAGAACTGATCACCGCCGTCAGCCCCAGCGCATGCGCCGCCTGCACTTGCTCGCGTACTTTCTCCAGGCTGCCCGTGAGCGTGGGTTTGATAACTACCGCGCGCACGCCCTCTTCAGCCACAAAGGCAAAATCCGGCTCGCGCAGGCTTTCATCCCAGGCAATGGCAATGCCGGTTTCACGGGCAAACGCACGGGAATCATCGCGGGTTTTGCACGGCTCTTCGAGAAACGCGATGCGGTCGCGATAATCCGGGTTAACGTATTTGGCAAACTGCTGGCCTTTCAGCGGCGTCCAGGCGCGGTTCGCGTCAAGACGCAAATGCAGATCCGGAATTGCCTCCAGCAACAGATTGACCACCATGCCGTCGCGCACGGCTTCGTACAATCCCACTTTGACCTTCGCCACTTTCTCGCCCGGCATATCGGCAAGTTTCAGGATCAGATCGTCCGGATCGCCATTACACAGTGGTGCCGCACGATAATTGGCCGCCTGCGGGAGCGTGTCTGCCAGCTCCGCCAATGCACAGCTTACGCCAAAGGCGACGGAAGGCATTTGCGGTAGCTCGCTATCACCTGCCAGCCAGTTATTTACCCAGGCAAGCAGCCCGCTTTGTGCCTCTTCCCAGGTTTCCTGGCTGAAGCCCGGTAGTGGGGAGATCTCCCCCCACCCTTCGCGCTCGCCCTCACGCAGGCAAACATACAGCCCGTCGCGGGTTTTTAACCGCCTGTCGCGCAGAACCACCCCCGCGTCCATGGGGATCTGCCAGCGGTATACCTGCGCGCTACGCATTACGGATTCCGTTTAAATTTGCTGAAATCAGGCTGACGTTTCTGGTTGAAAGCGTTGCGACCTTCCTGACCTTCTTCCGTCATGTAGAACAGCATGGTGGCGTTGCCCGCCAGCTCCTGCAGACCCGCCTGACCGTCACAGTCGGCGTTCAGTGCAGCTTTCAGGCAGCGCAGCGCCATCGGGCTGTTTTGCAGCATTTCACGGCACCAGCGCACGGTTTCTTTTTCCAGATCCGCCAGCGGCACCACGGTATTTACAAGGCCCATATCCAGCGCCTGTTTCGCGTCGTACTGACGGCACAGGAACCAGATTTCACGCGCTTTTTTCTGCCCGACGATGCGCGCCATGTAGGAAGCGCCCCAGCCGCCGTCGAAGGAACCGACTTTCGGGCCAGTCTGACCGAAGATGGCATTATCTGCCGCGATAGTCAGGTCGCACATCATGTGCAGAACGTGACCGCCACCAATGGAGTAGCCAGCCACCATCGCGACAACCGGTTTCGGGCAGGTACGGATCTGACGCTGGAAGTCCAGCACGTTCAGGTGATGTACGCCGGAATCATCCTTATAGCCGCCGTAATCACCACGCACTTTCTGGTCACCGCCGGAGCAGAACGCTTTATCGCCTGCGCCAGTCAGAATGATCACGCCGATGTTGTCGTCATAACGCGCATCTGCCAGTGCCTGGATCATCTCTTTTACCGTCAGAGGACGGAAGGCATTGCGCACCTGCGGACGATTAATGGTGATTTTTGCGATACCGTCGGTGGATTTTTCATAACGAATGTCCTCAAAACCTTCGGAGCAGTCGTGCCATTCAACCGGTGCGTAAAGCATTGCTTCATCAGGATAAATCATATTGTGTCCTTTAGTCAGAAACGCAAGATCTGCGCCAGACTTGCGATTACGCCAGCGGGATTTTCCCGGTGCGCGTTATGTCCGGCGCGAGGAATGACATGGCATTCGGCAGCCAGTTCCGCCGCCAGGGCGCGGAATTTGCTGTCACGTTCACCACATAAATAATAAAACGCAAATGTGCGGGCGCTAAGGTTAGCACGTAAATCGGGCTGGACGGCGAGAGAAGTCGCCTCCAGCATGGCGGCAAGTGTTGCGCCATTATTGTTGCTGCGCAGCGCAACCAGCTCCCGGCGTTGTTCGTCATTGAGTGAGGCAAAAACAGGCTGTTGATACCAGTCAGCAAATACCGCCGTTAACGGTTCTGTGCGAAAACGCTGCGCCCATTGGCGATCGGAACGCTGACGTTCCGTGCGTTGTTCAGCATTTTGCAACCCAGGATGCCCGCCTTCGACAACACCCCCACAAAGCCCCGCCAGCCCCCGGCAAGCCGCCATCATCGCCACCCGTCCGCCAAGCGAGTACCCCACCAGCCAGAAGTTAAGGATGTTGTAACTAACTAAGGTTTTACGCAGTAAGTCGGTGACATCATCAAATCCATCGACGCTAATCGCCGCCGAACCACCGTGACCTGGGAGATCAACATACAACCGTGAGTAGTCGGCAAACGCCTCGCCCACTTCTTGCCATTCATGGCAATCGCCGGAAAAACCGTGCAAAAACACCAGCCAGGGTAAACCTGGTTTACCGTGTTTTGCCTGCGCGTGCAGGATCATAAATGGCTTACCTGCGCCAGCAGTTGCTGGAGGGTTTGCGCACCATCGGTGTCGTTAACCACCATTTCAATTACCGTGGTGGTCGGCGTGCGCCAGGCGTCGGCAAGTGCCGTTTCAAGTTCCTGCCAGTTTTGCGGACGATGATATTTCAGCTCGAACATCGCGGCGGCGTGCTCAAAATGGACGTTTTGCGGCATCAGATAGAAACGCTCACGCTCGTTTTTCGGCGTTGGCAACAGCGAGAAAATTTGCCCGCCGTTGTTGTTCACCACAATTAATACCAGCGGCGCGGAAACCTGACGTAATAACGCCAGCGCGTTGAGATCGTAAAGTGCTGAGAGATCGCCCACAATCGCCAGCGTCGGTTTGCCACTGGCCCGCTGAACGCCAGCGGCGGTCGAGAGCAGCCCGTCGATACCGCTGGCACCACGGTTGCTGTACACCGGGTAACCTGCCGGAAGTTGCGAAAGCGCATCAATCAGACGTACCACCAGGCTGTTACCAACAAACAATTGACCCTGTTCAGGCAGATAGTCGCTGATGCGATGCGCCAGTTGCGCTTCGCCAAACGCATCGCGACGGGCAATAACCGCCTGCATTGCCTGTTCCGCCAGGCGCGGAATTTCAACGCACCAGGGCTGGCGTTTTTCTGCCGGATGCTGCTCCAGCCAGTCGGCAATATTGGCAATTAAGCGACGTCCACGATGGTGTGCCGGATCAAGTCGCCCTTCGATGTCATCAACAATCCAGTACTCTTCCGGTTCACAGCTTGCCTGCCATTGCAGGATCCGTTTGCCCGTCAGGCTGCTTCCCAGTTGCACCACAATTTGTGCCTGTTGCAGTTCGCTGGTCGCTTTGGCATTGCCTAACCAGAGATCGGCACACGGCAGCGGCTGTCCGGTTTGCGACAGCACGTCGCCAATCAGCGGCCAGCCAAGAGTTTGCGCCCACAGTGCAACTTTTTTGCCCTCTTCCGCACTCATGCGCCCGGCAACCACCACGCCGCGCTTTTGCCGCCAGAAGAACCAGTCGCGCTGTTTTTCACTTTCCAGACGAGGCGCTTCACGCAGCCACGGTTTGTCGTCCTGCCACCAGTCGCCCAGCCGCTGTTGCCAGCTAAGCCCGGTGTCGTCCATTTCGCCATACAGCGGTTCAGCAAACGGGCAGTTGATATGGACTCCGCCCGCATGAAGCGTACCGAGAGCATGGTCGATGGTAGAAACCAGCCAACGTGCAGGAATATCCTGAGTCGGGCGCGGCAGTGAAATACTGTGCGTGGGGTGAGAGGCGAACATTCCCGGCTGACGAATCGCCTGATTCGCGCCGCAGTCAATTAGCTCCGGCGGGCGATCGGCGGTTAACAGGATCAGTTTTTCTCCGGTTAACCCAGCTTCAATCAGTGCCGGATAGAGATTTGCTACCGCCGTGCCGGAGGTCACAATCACCGCCACCGGCTGCTTGCTGACTTTCGCCAGCCCCAGCGCCAAATGCCCCAGTCCACGCTCATCGAAATGGGTGTGGTGAATGAATGCGGAATTCTCCGCCGCCGCTAACGTTAACGGTGTAGAACGCGAGCCAGGGGCGATACAGATGTGTCTGACGCCGTGACGCGTTAATGCTTCCAGAATGACCGCCGCCCAGCGTCGGTTAAATGCGCTTACTGACATGAGTTTGTCCGGTATCAATATTGCGGCTAAGTATAAGGAGCTACAAAAATAGATTATTGATATGAATCGGTAATGATGCGACTCATTACTATTCCATTTGTAATAAAGTACGCAGCCCTGCCGCTTTGTTATCGATTTCCTGCCACTCTTGCTCGGGGTCAGAACCACGGACAATGCCCGCGCCAGCATATAGCCGCACGACATTGCCACTGATTTTTGCTGAGCGCAGGGAAACGCAGAATTCGCTTTGTTGTAAAGAGAGATAGCCCGCAGAACCGGCGTACCATTCTCGGGTGAACGGTTCGTGACGGGCGATAAACTGTCGCGCCAGATCGCGCGGTAAGCCAGCAACTGCTGCCGTTGGCTGCAACTGATGTAAACAGATCACATCATCCGCTTTGTTGAGTGCAGTCCAGATACAGCGGCGAAGATGCTGCACTTTACGCAGACGCAGTACCTGCGGCGGTAAAACATCCAACGTCTGGGTATCGGCCTGCAATCGTTGGCAGATATCCTCCACCACCAACATGTTCTCGCGCTGGTTTTTATCATCCGCCATCAGCCACTCACCTAACTGCTGCGCCTGCTTATCATCAGGATGATTTGCTACCGTTCCCGCCAGCGCTTCAGTACGCAGCGCTTTGTCACGCCGCCGCCATAACCGTTCCGGTGAAGAGCCAAGAAAAGCAATTTCGCCATCAAAGGCCATGTAAAAATGGTAGCAATTCAGATTCAGTCGACGACTGGCAGCCATCATCGCCGCCGCATTGACCGGACTTGCGAAATGCAGGTCAGTTGCCCGAGCAAGCACCACTTTGTCGAGCTCACCTTCGGCGATGGTTTTCGTTGCCAGTTCGATTAATTGCGTCCAGCCCGTTTTGTCCGGCCAGTGTTGTTCTCGGGTGGTGGTTAAATGTAACCCAGGCAAGGGTTTAATACTCACCAGTGTGGCGATAAATTCTTTTGCCTTAATCGCATCATGCTGAAGGGAGCTTTCGCTGAATAGCGTCAGCCGCAGCGTGGCTTTACCGCCACAGCGTCGCCATTCGAGGCGTGGTAAAAGTAAATTGCCCTGCGACGGGTCAAACGCATTTAGCCCCCAGATGCGTAAGTCGGCGTGTTCCGGGTGCTGACGAAGAAACGTTTGTGCCTGGTCCAACGACGTAAAACGGGTAATCGCGCCCAGGACGGCAGCTTCTTCATCACCATTACGTTGTTGCCAGTAGAATTGCGGGTACGTTTGCTGACTGGCCAGCCAGCTCAAGGCATCAAAAGCGTCTTTGAGAGGGAAAGGAATACCAATAACCCGAATGCCGGGTGTCGCCGGAATCTCTTGCGACAAATGGCGCAGTAGATTTTCCAGCGCCGTAGTAAGTGATTGCACGCGGACCTCTCCCTGTTAAAAGCCTCACATTATACGGGGTACGACAAAAAAAATGCAGTACCCCGGTGTAGGGAGGTTTTAACGGCGTGCCAGCAACAGTCCTAGTACCAGCCCAACGGCCGCGCCCACACCAATTCCTTGCCAGGGTTTTTCGTGGACGTAGTCATCAGCACGATAAACAGCCTGCTTCGCCCGATAGTAATAACTGTCTGAAGCCTGGCTAACCCGTTTTTTCACATCATCCAGCGCTTTTTCTGCACGCGCTTTCAGCTCAACATATTTCTGATCGGCGGGATCGCCAGAGGAGCGGAGCACCTCTTCCAGTGTTTCACTAAGCAGCGTCAGGTCATCATCAATACGTGTATCACCAAACTGATTAGACATTCTCGTTCTCCATTTGTGTAAAACCTGTCACTAACTATAGACAAGGGTTATTGATTACGCCTGAATTACCTCGCGTGCCATCCCAATGTGTGGGATACCATCTTCTTCATAAATATCGGTCACAGGGATGAAACCAAATTGCCCATAAAAGTTTTGTAAATGCGCCTGCGCCCCCAGATAAATCGGCTTCTCCGGCCAGCGGCGAGTACACGATTCCAGCGCCTTACTCATCAATTGCTGACCGATTTTTTCACCGCGTAAGGCTTCGCTGACAATCACCCGACCAATCACAACGGGTTGCAGTTCGTCGTCACTTTTCAGAATCCTCGCATACGCCACCAGTGTCCCGTTATGCCAACCGAGAATGTGGCGATTTTCTCCCTCCAGATCGTCACCATCGATATCCTGGTAAGGACAGTTTTGTTCCACTACAAATACCGCACAACGCAGTTGTAATAAGGCATAAAGCTGAGAAACGGATAAATCAGAATGATGCAGATCTTGCCAGTCGATCATGGAAGGCTCCTTTGTGCTGTTTGCTTTATACTAGCCGGAATATTTTCAGCAGCGTGATGAACTCATGGAATTAATTTTTTTAGGTACTTCAGCCGGTGTGCCAACCCGTACGCGCAATGTCACGGCAATATTACTTAACCTGCAACATCCGACCCAGAGCGGTCTTTGGTTGTTTGACTGCGGTGAAGGCACCCAGCATCAGCTACTGCATACCGCCTTTAACCCTGGAAAACTGGACAAGATTTTTATCAGTCACCTTCATGGCGATCATCTCTTTGGTTTACCCGGCTTGCTGTGCAGTCGTTCTATGTCAGGCATTATCCAACCCTTAACGATTTATGGTCCGCACGGTATCCGTGAATTTGTGGAGACCGCGCTGCGGATTAGCGGCTCATGGACCGATTATCCGCTGGAAATTGTCGAAATTGGCGCTGGCGAAATTTTCGATGATGGCCTGCGCAAAGTGACCGCTTATCCGCTGGAACACCCACTGGAATGCTATGGCTATCGTATTGAAGAACATGATAAACCGGGTGCATTAAATGCTCAGGCATTAAAAGCTGCTGGCGTGCCGCCTGGCCCACTGTTTCAGGCATTAAAAGCGGGCAAAACAATCACGCTGGAAGACGGAAGGCAGATTAACGGCGCAGATTACTTAGCCGCTCCAGTGCCAGGTAAAGCGCTCGCTATTTTCGGCGATACCGGCCCCTGCAATGCCGCACTTGACCTGGCTAAAGGTGTCGATGTCATGGTGCACGAAGCGACGCTGGATATAACCATGGAAGCCAAAGCCAATAGTCGCGGTCATAGCTCTACACGCCAGGCTGCGACACTGGCCCGTGAGGCTGGAGTCGGTAAGCTAATCATTACCCACGTCAGCTCGCGCTATGATGACAAAGGGTGTCAGCACCTGTTACGTGAATGCAGGTCAATTTTCCCGGTGACTGAACTAGCGAATGATTTCACCGTGTTTAACGTTTAACTCTGCTTATTATTAAAAACAGGGCGAAACTTGCCCTGTTATCGCAACCCGCGCTACATATATCCACCCACACGGGTATATTGAGCGATTTTTGATATTTATTCATCTCCTCACGCACTATATTCAGAGCAATAAGTTGCCTCTTTTTATCTTCATTCAGCACAACCTTTGCAACTAAAAGGAGCCTATGATGGTTACAGTTGTCAGCAATTATTGTCAATTATCTCAAACCCAACTCTGTCAGACATTTGCAGAAAAATTTACTGTGACCGAGGAATTACTGCAGTCTTTAAAAAAACACTTATAACTCATTACAAATAATGATGAAATAACGCTTTTTATTGATAATTTACATATGAAAAAAATGACATCTCTTTGTTTTATACCATTACTACTATCGCTTACTTTTATTATTTTTTACCAACCCTGGGTCAGGGCATTACCACCAACGCCCCGACACGCTAGTCCTGAGCAATTAGAAAAAACAGTTCGTTATCTTACACAAACTGTGCATCCACGTAGCGCCGACAATATTGATAATCTGAATAGGTCCGCAGAGTATATAAAAGAGGTCTTTATCAGTAGCGGTGCCAGAGTTACCGCGCAGGATGTCCCCATTACGGGTGGCCCCTACAAAAACATTGTTGCTGATTATGGTCCTGCCGATGGACCGCTGATTATTATTGGTGCGCACTATGACTCTGTCAGTAGTTATGAAAACGATCAATTGACCTATACGCCGGGCGCGGATGATAACGCCAGCGGCGTGGCAGGATTACTCGAACTGGCGCGTTTGTTACAGCTGCAGACTCCAGGGATTGGCGTCCAACTGGTCGCCTATGCGTCGGAAGAACCGCCCTTCTTTCGTAGCGATGAAATGGGGAGCGCGGTACATGCAGCTTCGCTTGAGCGTCCAGTGAAATTAATGATAGCGCTGGAGATGATTGGTTATTACGACTCAACGCCTGGTAGCCAGGATTACCCATCCCCGGCAATGTCCTGGCTTTATCCCGATCGGGGAGACTTTATTGCCGTGGTCGGCAGAATGCAGGATATCAACGCCGTTCGTCAGGTAAAAGCGGCATTGTTGTCATCCCGGGATTTATCTGTTTATTCTATGAATGCCCCAGGTTTTATTCCCGGTATTGATTTCTCTGATCACCTTAATTATTGGCAACACGATATTCCCGCCGTAATGATTACTGACACCGCTTTTTATCGTAATAAACAATACCACTTGCCCGGTGATATCGCAGACAGATTAAATTATCAGAAAATGGCTCAGGTAGTAGATGGAGTTACAACCTTGTTATACAACAGTAAATAATAAAAATTTCTCGAGGCGGATCCAGAAAAAGCAACATGCGCATTTTATTTTCTTTCGTCTGTTTTAAGATGCGAAACATGAAATTCAACGGAGGAAAAATAAATGGGAATGATTGGCTATTTTGCAGAAATTGACTCAGAAAAGATTAACCAACTGCTTGAGTCTACTAAAAAACCTTTGATGGATAATATACATGACACGCTTTCAGGATTACGCCGACTGGATATTGATAAACGCTGGGATTTTTTACACTTTGGCCTGACGGGTACATCTGCATTTGACCCCGCGAAGAATGACCCGCTAAGTCGCGCAGTGCTTGGTGAACACAGCCTAGAAGATGGCATAGATGGCTTCCTGGGATTGACCTGGAATCAGGAGTTAGCCGCGACAATCGACCGACTGGAAGCTCTGGATCGAAGTGAGCTGCGTAAACAGTTTTCCATTAAGCGACTCAATGAAATGGAGATTTATCCGGGAGTAACCTTTTCAGAAGAGTTAGAGGGGCAACTCTTTGCTTCGATCATGCTTGATATGGAAAAGCTGATTAGCGCGTATCGACGTATGCTGCGACAAGGGAATCATGCGCTGACGGTTATTGTTGGGTGATGGTGTCAGGGCACCAAAAAAAACCGCCGAACATGTCGGCGGCTTTCTGACTTACAAACTGACTGCTTACATCAGCGGCATTGCTAACCGCACAATGCTAATCAGCGGTTGTGGCCATACACCCAGCACCAGTACCAACAGTGCAGAGATCAGCACCACGATACCGCCTGCGCTGTACTGCCAGTTTGATGGTGCATCGCGACCCGGTTGTTCCGGAGCGTGAAGGTATAAGCTCACCGCCACGCGCAGGTAGTAGTAGAGGCCGATTGCCGAACCGACAACTACGGCACCCACCAGCCACCACAAGTGTGCCTGGACACCGACCGCCAGCACGTAGAACTTACCGATAAAGCCCAGCGTCATTGGGATACCAGCCAGTGAAAGCATCATCACCGTCATCACTGCCGCGAGGATCGGACGATGCCAGAACAGACCGCGGTAAGAGAACAGGGAATCAGCATCCGGGCCACGATACGGGCTGGACATCAGGCTGACCACGCCGAACGCGCCGAGGCTGCTGAACAGATAACCTGCCAGGTAAACCCCTACCGCTTCCATCGACATCTCGCCAGTTTGCAGCGCAATCAGCGCCACCAGCAGATAGCCGAGGTGAGAGATAGATGAGTAACCGAGCAGACGTTTGATATTGGTCTGGCTCAGCGCCATCAGGTTACCGAAGATGATGGAGGCAAAGGCGATAATCGCCAGCACCACGCGAATCGCTTCGCTGTCACCCACCGGTGCGTAGAGGAACAGACGCATCACCACACCGAAGATAGCGATTTTGCTCGCCGTCGCCAGGAAAGTGGAAACCGGCGCAGGCGCGCCCTGGTATACGTCTGGCGTCCACAGGTGGAACGGCACCAGAGAGAGTTTGAAGCCGAGGCCGACAATCATCAGGCCGAAACCTGCCAGCAACAGCGGCTCGTTGAGCATACCGTCGCCGAGGTTTTTACCCAGCGCGACAAACGACAGGTCGCCAGACTGCGCATACACCAGCGCCATACCGAACAGCAGGAAAGAAGACGCTGCGGCAGAGAGAATGGTGTATTTGATACTGGCTTCCAGCGAACGTTTCTGGCGGAAAGCGTAACCGACCAGGCCAAACAGCGGCAAAGAGATCAGTTCGATACCGAGGAACAGAGACGCCAGATGGTTGGCATTCGCCAGCAGGATCCCGCCCAGGGCGGCAATTAACACCAACAGGTAGAACTCGTCCTTGTTGTCGTTATAGCCTTCAAGCCACGGGTAGGCGAAAGTACAGGTGGCGAGGCTCGCCAACAATACCAGCCCGGTGTAAAGCATGGCGAAACCATCAACGCGCATCAGTGGCGTAACGTCCATAGCGCCCGCCTGGCCGACAAACCAGAGCGAAACCAGCGCCGCGTTAAGCCCAATAACCGAGAGCGTAGCGTTGAGGAAATGATTGCGTCGCCACGCAATGGAGAGCATCACCACCACCACCGTCAAGCCGACGATCAGCAACGGTAGCAGTGCGATCAGGTTTTGTGGAGTTATTGTCATGGCGATTTACGGCCTTGTAGTAGTAACGGAATTAACAAACCACTGCTGGATATTGCCAATCGCGGAGTGCGAGGTATCCAGAATCGGCTGCGGATAGAAGCCCAGCAGTACCAGCAGCACCACCAGCAACAGGATCATAAACAGCTCACGCAGCGACATCCCTGGCAGTTCCTGGCTGGCAATCTGGCTTTTCGCTTTACCGAAGTAAGCGCGATGTAACATCGCCAGCGAATAAACAGATGCAAAGACCAGCCCAAAGGTAGAGATAACGGTAATCACCGGGACAACCTGGAAGCTGCCGAACAGAATCATAAATTCGCCGACGAAGTTACCGGTGCCAGGCATCCCAAGCGTTGCCACCGCAAAGAACAGCGACAGTGCTGGCAGCCATTTCATCTTGCTCCACAGACCGCCCATCATGCGCATGTCGCGGGTATGGATACGTTCATAAAGCTGACCGCAGAGAATAAACAGACCCGCCGCCGACAAGCCGTGCGCAATCATCTGGATTACCGCGCCCTGGTAGGCCAACTGGCTGCCAGTGTAGATAGCAATCAGCACGAAGCCCATGTGGGAAACCGAGGTGTAGGCGATCAGACGTTTGATATCGGTCTGGGCGAAGGCCATCCACGCACCGTAGAAGATGCCGATAACACCCAGCCACATAGCGATTGGCGCGAACTCTGCCGACGCGTTCGGGAACAACGGTAGGGAGAAACGCAGCAGACCGTAAGCGGCGGTTTTCAGCAAGATCCCCGCGAGGTCAACGGAACCGGCGGTTGGAGCCTGTGAGTGCGCATCCGGCAGCCAGCCATGCAGCGGAACCACCGGCATTTTCACCGCAAATGCGATGAAGAAGCCCAGCATCAACAGATATTCCACACCACTGGACATTGGCGTATTCAACAGCTCTTCATAGTTGAAGGTCCAGACGCCGGTCGCATTGTAGTGAACAAAAACCAGCGCCAGGATGGCGATCAACATCACCAGACCACTCGCCTGGGTGTAAATGAAGAACTTGGTTGCCGCCGTGATACGCGTTTTACCGTCAGAGGCTTTATGCCCCCACAGTGCGATCAGGAAGTACATCGGCACCAGCATCATTTCCCAGAAGAAGAAGAACAGGAACATGTCGATGGCAAGGAACACGCCGATAACGCCGCCCAGGATCCACATCAGGTTGAGGTGGAAGAAGCCCTGATATTTTTCGATCTCTTTCCACGAACAGAGTACCGCCAGCACACCGAGCAGACCGGTCAGCACGACCATCAGCAGCGACAGCCCGTCAATGGCGAGATGGATAGAGATACCAAAACGCGGGATCCACGGCATGTCGAATTCAGACTGCCACTGCGGAATTCCGGCGGATTGCGTCAGTGAATAACCGCCCTGCAACCACAGTTGCAGCGACAGCGCCAGCGTCAATCCCATGGTGATCAGCGCGATCCAGCGCGGCACCTTGACGCCAAAGCGTTCGGTCTGCCAGCACAGGAAGCCGCCGATAAAGGGGATTAGTATTAACCAGGGTAATAACATAGCTAAGTATGTCCCTTATATTTACTCCTGCTCAGGCTATCTCACTCGCCAGCCCGAATCCCGGCAGTGCTCGCAATCCTCACGTACTTAAGTACGCTCCGGTTGCTGTGCGCTGGCGGTATCCGGTCTGACTTCGCCGATGACGCCTGTACTTCAGGAACAGTTACCTAAAATTTATTCTTAGTTCACAGACCCGGCGCAACGCCGGGTATATTCACTCAGCCAACAACTCAACGCAGTACCATCAACAGTGCCAGCACCACGACCGCACCGATGCTCATGGATGCCACATACCAGCGCAGATAACCGTTCTCGCTTAACAGCAGACCTTTACCTGCAAAGCGGGAAAAGACAGCCGGGATGTTCATCATTGAGTTCAGCGGATCGCGTTTCAGCAACCAGGCAATACCCAGGAACGGCTTGACGAACACTTTGTCGTACAGCCAGTCAAAGCCCCAGGCGTTGTACCACCAGGTGCCCAGCAGACGGCCCGGCGCACTGTTGGCGATGGAGGTCACCAGAGTACGTTTACCCAGCCACAGCCAGGCTGCCAGCAGAATGCCGACCACCGCGACTACGCCAGAGGTAATTTCCAGGGTCAACATGCTGCCGTGCGCCAGTTCCGTCGTTTGCGGAAGCACGCCCTGCAGCGGCGGTACAATCAGTGCGCCAACGAAGGTGGAAAGGATCAGCAGCACAATCAGCGGCAGGCTGTGAGTTACCCCTTTCACGGCGTGAGCGTGAATTTGTTCTTTTCCGTGGAAGACGATGAAAATCATACGGAAGGTGTAGAGCGAGGTCATAAACGCACCGACCAGACCTGCCACCATCAGATTGATATGACCATTCGCCATCGCACCCGCGAGGATCTCATCCTTACTGAAGAAGCCCGCAGTGACCAGCGGCAGTGCCGACAGTGCTGCGCCGCCCACCAGGAAGCAGAGATAAACCAGCGGAATAGATTTACGCAGACCGCCCATCTTGAAGATGTTCTGTTCGTGATGGCAGGCCAGAATGACGGAACCGGATGCCAGGAACAGCAGCGCTTTAAAGAACGCGTGGGTCATCAAGTGGAAAATCGCCGCATCCCATGCCTGCACGCCAAGCGCGAGGAACATGTAGCCAATCTGGCTCATGGTAGAGTAAGCGAGAACACGTTTGATATCGGTCTGTACCAGCGCGGCAAAACCGGCCAGCAGCAGCGTAACCGCCCCGACAATGCCCACCAGATGCAGAACTTCCGGCGTCATCAGGAACAGGCCGTGGGTACGAGCGATCAGGTAGACACCCGCGGTTACCATCGTTGCGGCGTGGATCAGCGCGGAGACAGGCGTCGGGCCCGCCATCGCGTCGGCAAGCCATGTCTGCAACGGCAACTGCGCAGATTTACCGACCGCACCGCCCAGCAGCATCAGCGTCGCCCACATCAGCATGTTATTGCCGTCAGCAAAGTGCGCTGGTGCCAGTTCCACCATTTCGCGGAAGTTCAGGGTGCCCAGTTCGTTGTAAAGAATGAACAGCGCGAAAGCGAGGAACACGTCACCCACACGGGTCACGACGAACGCTTTCATTGCCGCTGCGCCATTCTTCGGATCGGTGTAATAGAAACCGATCAGCAGATAGGAGCACAGGCCCACGCCTTCCCAGCCGAGGTACATCAACAGTAGGTTATCGGCGAGAACCAGAACTACCATGCTGGCGATGAACAGGTTGGTGTAAGCGAAGAAGCGAGAGTAGCCCTCTTCTCCGCGCATATACCAGGAGGCATACATGTGAATAAGGAAACCCACACCAGTGACCACTGAGAGCATGGTCAGCGACAGGCCGTCCAGCACCAGATTGAAACCGATGTTAAAGTCGCCTACCGACATCCACGTCCACAGCGGCTGGCTGTATGCCTGCTCACCGTTAGCGAAGAAGTCAACGCCGATAAAGGCGGTTACCAGCGCCGCCAGGCCCACAGAGCCAACGCCGACGATCGCCGAGACGTTTTCAGACCAGCGTCCACGGGAGAACGCCAGCAGGACGAAGCCAATCAATGGCAAAATAATGGTTAAGGCAAGCATGTTCATCCGCGCATCTCACTTACTGAATCGATGTTCAGGTTCTGGCGACGACGGTGAAGTTGCAGCAGCAGCGCAAGGCCGATACTCGCTTCCGCCGCCGCGAGGCTGATGGCGAGAATGTACATCACCTGACCGTCGGTCTGGCCCCAGTAGCTTCCGGCGACCACAAAGGCCAGCGCAGAGGCGTTAATCATGATTTCCAGACCAATCAGCATAAACAGCAGATTGCGACGGATAACCAGACCGGTTAAGCCAAGAACGAATAAGATTGCCGCGAGGATCAGTCCATGTTGTAAGGGGATCATGCGTGCTCCTCCGTTTTTCTTTTCGCGCTGTCGTCTTTACGATTGCTCAGCACTTCACCCGCACGCTCTTCACGACCAACGTGGAAGGCCACAACCAGACCAGCCAGCAGCAGCATAGAAGCCAGTTCCACCGCCAGTACGTAAGGCCCGAACAGCGTAATACCCACTGCTTTAGCACTGATTGGCGTACCGTCGATACCCTGATCATTAACACCAAGGATGGCGTAAACAATCACCACCAGCATGATGGCCGACAAAATCGCCGGACCAATCCACACCTGCGGTTTCAGCCACTGGCGTTCCTGTTCGATTTCTGAACCGCCCAGGTTGAGCATCATCACCACGAACACGAACAGCACCATAATGGCACCCGCGTAGACGATAATTTCCAGCGCACCGGCGAAGTAAGCGCCCAGTGAGAAGAACACCCCAGAAATCGCCAGCAGCGAAATAATCAGGTACAGCAGCGCGTGTACCGGATTGGTATGGGTGATCACTCGCAAGGTCGCAAGTATGGCTATCAGGCCACAGATATAAAAAGCGAACTCCATTGCCCCTCTCCTTACGGTAACAGGCTCTTGACGTCGATAGGCTTGGCTTCGTTCTCTGCTTCGCCCTTATCTTTGCCGTCGATTGCCATACCTGCCATCCGGTAGAAGTTATATTCCGGGTATTTGCCCGGACCGGAGATCAGCAGATCCTCTTTCTCGTAAACCAGATCCTGGCGCTTGTATTCCCCCATTTCGAAATCCGGGGTTAACTGAATCGCCGTGGTCGGACAGGCTTCTTCGCACAGACCACAGAAAATGCAGCGTGAGAAGTTGATGCGGAAAAATTCCGGATACCAGCGACCGTCTTTGGTTTCTGCTTTTTGCAGCGAGATACAGCCGACCGGGCAGGCTACCGCGCAGAGGTTACAGGCTACGCAACGCTCTTCGCCGTCCGGATCGCGGGTCAGAACGATACGACCACGATAACGGGGCGGCAGATAGACCGGCTCTTCCGGGTACATTCGCGTTTCGCGTTTGGCGAACGCGTGCAGGCCGATCATCCAGATACTACGAACCTGGGTGCCGAAACCTACTAACAATTCTTTTAAGGTCATGGTCTTATTGCCCCTTATTGCGCCTGCCAGAGAATGACAGCCGCCGTTACCAGCAAGTTGATCAGCGTCAGCGGCAGGCAGATCTTCCAGCCGAAGGACATTACCTGGTCATAACGCGGACGCGGTAACGACGCACGAATCAAAATGAACATCATCATAAAGAACGCGGTTTTCAGCGCGAACCAGATGAATGGCGGTAACAACGGGCCTTGCCAGCCACCGAAGAACAGCGTCACCATCAGTGCAGAGATGGTCACAATCCCGATGTATTCGCCCACGAAGAACAGACCGAACTTCATGCCGGAATATTCAATGTGGTAACCATCCGCCAGTTCCTGCTCGGCTTCCGGCTGGTCAAACGGGTGACGGTGACACACCGCCACGCCCGCGATGGCAAAGGTAATAAAACCAAAGAATTGCGGGATGACGTTCCACACATGCGCCTGGCTGTTGACGATGTCGGTCATGTTGAATGAACCGGCCTGCGCCACCACGCCCATCAGGGAAAGCCCGAGGAACACTTCGTAGCTCAGGGTCTGCGCAGAAGCACGCATCGCACCCAGCAGCGAGTATTTGTTGTTACTTGACCAGCCCGCAAACAGCACCGCGTAAACCGCCAGACCGGCCATCATCAGGAAGAACAAAATCCCGATGTTCAGGTCGGCAACCACCCAACCCGGACTGACTGGCACAATCGCAAAGGCCAGCAGCAGCGAGGTAAAGGCAATCATCGGTGCCAGGGTAAAGATGACGCGATCCGAGAATTTCGGGATCCAGTCTTCTTTAAAGAACATCTTGATCATGTCCGCGACCAGCTGGAGCGAACCGCCCCAGCCAACACGGTTAGGTCCGTAACGGTTCTGGAACAGACCCAGCAGGCGACGTTCGCCAAAGCTCATGAATGCCCCACAGGTGACAACCACCAGCAGGATCACCACCGCTTTGAGGATGGTCAGCAGGATCTCAATCAGTTCCGGTGATATCCAACTCATTGTTGTGCCTCCTTGAGATCCTCAAGATGCGCGCCAGCCAGCACCGGAGCAATGCCGGACATACCCATCGGCAAGCCCACCTGCCCTGCCGTCAGTCCTTCGGCGATTTCAACCGGCAGCGTGACCGTGTTGCCATCGTAACTAAAGGAGACGCGTGTACCCGCGTTCACACCCAACTTCGCGGCATCCGCTGGGTTGAGTTTGATGTACGGCTGCGGCATACGGCTCTGGAAGACCGGAGCACGCTGTGACAATTCATCGCTACCAAACAGGTGGTAGTACGGCGCGATACGCCATTTCCCGTCCTGCGGCTGGAAGCGTGCCGGTACGCTGGTGAAGTAATCCAGACCATTTTCGCTGGTTTCAAACAGACGCACGCCCGGATCGCCAAAGCGCAGTTTGCCGCCCACTTCGTCCTGGAATTTGTTCCACGCCTGCGGGGAGTTCCAGCCTGGCGCCCAGGCAAACGGCACTTGCGAACGGTGCGCGGTCGGCTGGTTGTTACCTTCCATCGAGAAGGTGAACATGGTGTCAATATCCTGCGGCTGACGCGGCTCATGAACGCTGATATTGGCGCGCATGGCGGTACGACCGCTGTAACGGTGCGGTTCACGGGCCAGTTTCTGCCCACGAATACGGAATGTCGCATCCGGCGCAGCATCTTTGATACCCGCCAGTTCCGGGATTTTCGCCACAACAGCGTCAATCACATGGTCGAGCTGCGTCCAGTCCACTTCACGGCTCAGCAAGGTGCTGTGCAGCGAGTGTAACCAACGCCAGCTTTCCAGCATGACAGTTTTGCTGTCGTAATAAGCCGGATCGTAAACCTGGAAGAAACGTTGGGCACGGCCTTCGTTGTTAATCACCGTACCGTCGCTTTCAGCAAAGCTGGCAGCAGAAAGTACCAGATGGGCGTTTTCCATAATCGCTGTGCGTTGATGGTCAACCACCATCACCAGCGGCGCTTTAGCCAGCGCAGCATTCACGCGGGTAGCGGAAGCGTGACGATGCAGATCGTTTTCCAGCACCACCACCGCGTCGGCGCGTCCGGTTTCCAGTTCGGTTAACGCTTCTTCAAGCGATCCACCGCCCATAATGCCCAGCCCCATGCTGTTGACGGAACGGGCAATCATGGTGATACCGACGTCAGCGCCGCGACCTTTCAGGGCTTTCGCCACGTTAGCCGCAGCCTGAATCACTTCAGCGCTACCGGCGTTCGTCCCGGAGATAATCAACGGTTTCTTCGCACCTGCCAGTGCCTGCACGATGACGTCGATTTTGCTTTGCAGCTCAGGTTCAATACCGTCAACCGCTGGCGCGGAGTTATCCAGCGCATGGGCGATGGCAAAACCTAAACGCGCCTGATCTTCAACCGGTGCGCGGTAAGTCCACGCCGCGATATCATCCAGACGGGTGTCATCAACGTTGGTAACAAACAGCGGATGCTTCGCACGTTGGCCGATGTTGAGGATTGCCGCAATCTGCCAGTCAGCCACTTTCTGTGCTGCCGCCATTTCGCGCGCTTTACCTTTCACCGCCTGACGAACTGCCAGCGCGACGCGCGCGCCGGTCTGGGTAACGTCTTCGCCCAGCACCAGTACCGCATCGTAAGATTCGATTTCGCGCAGAGCCGGAGTATAAATGCCGCCTTCACGCAGCACTTTCAGCGCCAGTTGCAGACGTTCCTGCTCACCGTGAGCGATACCGGTGTAGAAGTTTTCTTCGCCCACCAGCTCACGCAGCGCAAAGTTGCTTTCCACGCTGGCGCGCGGAGAACCAATGCCGATCACTTTCTTCGACTGACGCAGAATATCTGCTGCGCCCTGCATTGCCTGTTCGGCGTTGAGGGTAATGAAATCATCGCCACGACGCTGTACTGGCTGACGCGGACGATCTTTCAGGTTGACGTAGCCGTAACCGAAACGACCACGGTCGCAGAGGAAGTAGTGGTTTACCGTACCGTTGTAACGGTTTTCGATACGACGCAGTTCGCCATAACGCTCGCCGGGGCTGATGTTACAGCCGATGGAACATTGCTGGCAGATGCTCGGCGCAAACTGCATATCCCATTTACGGTTGTAACGCTCGGAGTGCGTTTTGTCGGTAAATACGCCGGTCGGGCAAATTTCGACCAGGTTACCGGAAAATTCGCTTTCCAGCGTGCCGTCTTCCGGGCGACCGAAGTAGACGTTATCGTGCGCACCATAAACGCCCAGATCTGTACCGTCAGCGTAATCTTTGTAGTAACGCACGCAGCGGTAGCAGGCGATGCAGCGGTTCATTTCGTGAGAGATGAATGGCCCCAAATCCTGATTACGGTGGGTACGTTTGGTGAAACGGTAGCGACGGAAGCTGTGTCCGGTCATCACGGTCATATCCTGAAGATGACAGTTACCGCCTTCTTCACATACCGGACAGTCGTGCGGGTGGTTGGTCATTAACCACTCGACCACACTTTCACGGAACTGTTTCGCTTCTTCGTCGTCAATGGAAATAAAGGTGCCATCGGAAGCCGGTGTCATACAGGACATCACCAGGCGACCACGCGTGTCTTCCGCGTTTTGGTATTGCTTCACCGCACACTGGCGGCAAGCACCGACGCTTCCCAGCGCCGGATGCCAGCAAAAGTAAGGAATATCAAGGCCCAGAGACAGACAAGCTTCCAGCAAGTTGTCCGCTCCATTGACCTCGTATTCTTTGCCGTCTACATGAATTGTAGCCATTAGCATGCTTCCAGTTTTCTCGGTCAGGGACCGAGCGTTAATCGAAATTCGGTTACCAGCGCTCTTTCAGCAGGTTCGGCTGAATCCCATTAATCAAATGGGTATTGCTGAACGGCTGTTTGATTCCCGCCTCAAATTCTTCGCGGAAATATTTGATGGCGCTCTGTAACGGCTCCACTGCACCAGGTGCGTGGGCACAGAAAGTTTTACCCGGGCCTAAGAATCGACACAGTTGCTCAAGTGTTTCGATATCTCCCGGCTGACCTTCGCCACGCTCCAGCGCACGCAGAATTTTCACGCTCCACGGCAGACCGTCGCGGCACGGCGTACACCAGCCGCAAGACTCACGGGCGAAAAACTCTTCCAGGTTACGCACCAGCGACACCATGTTGATCTCATGGTCAACCGCCATCGCCAGCGCCGTACCCAGACGGCTTCCCGCTTTACCGATACTTTCGAATTCCATCGGCAGGTCAAGGTGCGCTTCAGTCAGGAAGTCAGTACCCGCGCCGCCTGGCTGCCAGGCTTTGAATTTCAGACCGTCACGCATACCACCGGCGTAATCTTCGAGGATCTCGCGTGCGGTGGTGCCGAATGGCAGTTCCCACAGGCCCGGATTTTTCACCCGACCGGAGAAGCCCATCAGCTTGGTGCCAGCATCTTTACTTTTCGAGATGTTCTGATACCACTCCACGCCGTTAGCGAGGATCGCCGGAACGTTACACAGGGTTTCGACGTTGTTGACACAGGTCGGTTTGCCCCATACGCCGGAGGTTGCCGGGAAGGGGGGTTTCGAGCGTGGGTTAGCACGACGCCCTTCCAGGGAGTTGATTAACGCTGTTTCTTCCCCGCAGATGTAGCGCCCTGCACCGGTATGGACGAACAGTTCGAAGTCGAAACCTGTTCCCATAATGTTTTTGCCAAGCAAGCCCGCTTCAGTCGCTTCGGCAATGGCGCGGCGCAGATTCACTGCCGCTTCAATATATTCGCCACGCAGGAAGATGTAGCCACGGTAAGCTTTCAGCGCAAACGCGGAGATAAGCATACCTTCCACCAGCAGGTGCGGCAGTTGCTCCATCAACAGGCGGTCTTTATAGGTGCCTGGCTCCATTTCATCGGCGTTACACAGCAGGTAACGGATGTTCATGGATTCGTCTTTCGGCATCAGGCTCCATTTCAGGCCAGTCGAGAAGCCCGCGCCGCCGCGCCCTTTCAGACCAGCGTCTTTTACCTGATTAACAATTTCGTCCGGAGACAGCCCGGTCAGCGCCTTACGCGCCCCTTCGTAACCGTTTTTGCTGCGGTATTCGTCCAGCCACACTGGCTGTTTGTCATCGCGCAGACGCCAGGTCAGCGGATGCGTTTCGGGAGTACGGATAATGTTTTTCATTTATACCGCTCCAGCAGTTCAGGGATCGCTTCCGGGGTCAGATGCGCGTGAGTGTCCTCATCGATCATCATGTTTGGCCCTTTATCACAGTTTCCCAGGCAGCAAGTTGGCAGCAGCGTAAAGCGGCCATCAAATGTCGTTTGCCCTGGTTTGATGTTCAGCTTTTTCTCGAGCGCCGCCTGAATACCCTGATAACCGTTGATATGACAGACCACGCTGTCGCAATAACGGATCACATGGCGGCCAACCGGCTGGCGGAAGATCTGGCTGTAGAACGTTGCCACGCCTTCGACGTCGCTCGCCGGAATACCCAGCACATCGGCGATCGCGTGGATCGCGCCATCCGGCACCCAGCCACGCTGCTTCTGAACGATTTTCAGCGCTTCAATGGACGCCGCACGCGGGTCTTCGTAGTGGTGCATCTCGTGCTCAATCGCTTCACGCTCTGCCGCACTCAGCTCAAAAGCCTCGGTTTGTGGTTGTTGATTCTCGTGCATAATTAGCGGTCCACATCTGACATAACAAAATCGATACTGCCCAGATAAACAATCAGGTCAGACACCAGGCTGCCGCGGATCGCCGCCGGAATTTGCTGCAAATGCGCATAACTCGGCGTGCGGATACGGGTGCGATAACTCATTGTGCTGCCGTCGCTGGTCAGGTAGTAACTGTTGATCCCCTTGGTCGCCTCAATCATCTGGAAAGATTCATTGGCTGGCATCACCGGCCCCCACGACACTTGCAGGAAGTGGGTGATCAGGGTTTCGATATGTTGCAACGTGCGCTCTTTCGGCGGCGGCGTAGTCAGCGGATGATCCGCTTTGAACGGGCCTTCCGGCATGTTGTTGAGGCACTGCTCAAGAATGCGCAGACTCTGGCGCAGCTCTTCCACTTTCAGCATTACGCGGGTGTAGCAGTCAGAAACACCACCACCCACCGGGATTTCAAAGTCGAAGTTTTCATAGCCAGAATAAGGACGCGCCTTACGCACGTCGAAGTCGATCCCGGTGGCGCGCAGGCCCGCGCCAGTGGTGCCCCACTCCAGCGCCTCTTTCGCGCCATAGGCGGCAACGCCCTGGGAACGACCTTTCAGAATGGTGTTTTGCAGCGCCGCTTTCTCGTAAGACGCCAGACGTTTCGGCATCCAGTCGAGGAACTCACGCAGCAGGCGATCCCAGCCGCGCGGCAGGTCGTGCGCTACGCCGCCAATACGGAACCACGCCGGGTGCATACGAAAACCAGTGATTGCTTCCACCAGATCGTAAATTTTCTGACGATCGGTAAAGGCGAAGAACACTGGCGTCATCGCGCCGACGTCCTGAATAAAGGTGGAGATATACAGCAGATGGCTGTTGATGCGGAACAGCTCAGAAAGCATTACGCGAATGACGTTAACGCGATCCGGCACGGTGATCCCGGCCAGTTTCTCTACAGCCAGCACGTAAGGCATTTCGTTAACGCAGCCGCCGAGGTATTCGATACGGTCGGTATACGGAATGTAGCTATGCCAGGACTGGCGCTCGCCCATTTTCTCCGCACCACGGTGGTGGTAGCCGATGTCTGGTACGCAGTCGACAATCTCTTCGCCATCGAGCTGCAAAACGATACGGAAAGCCCCGTGCGCCGACGGGTGGTTCGGGCCGAGGTTGAGGAACATGAAGTCCTCGTTTTCGGTGCCGCGCTTCATCCCCCACTCTTCCGGTTTGAAGGTCAGGGCTTCCATCTCCAGATCCTGTTTGGCTTTGGTCAGCTCAAACGGCGAGAATTCGGTAGCGCGCGCCGGGTAATCTTTACGCAGCGGGTGACCTTTCCAGGTTTGCGGCATCATGATGCGGCGCAGGTTCGGGTGACCGTCGAAAGTAATGCCAAACAGATCCCAGGTCTCACGCTCATACCAGTTAGCGTTCGGGAACAGTTTGGTGAAGGTCGGTACGTGCAGGTCGTTTTCTGCCAGCGCCACCTTCAGCATGATGTCGCGGTTACGATCGATAGAAATCAGATGGTAGAAAACGGAAAAATCCGCGGCAGGTAATCCTTCGCGGTGTGTGCGCAGACGTTCGTCCATGCCGTGTAAGTCAAACAGCATGACGTAAGGTTTCGGCAGTTTCTTTAAGAAATCGCCAACTTCCAGTAATTGTTCACGCTTGATCCACACAACGGGAACCCCGGTGCGAGTCGCCTGAACAGTAAAGGCATCCGGCCCAAAACGGTTGCGCAGTTCGCCAATCACCGGATCATCAAGATGATCGCGGGTCTGCCAGGCGGGTTCTTGCGCGGTTAAGTCGGTCATATTGTTCACCATTGCAAATGGTCCGTGGTGACTGTCGGCGCAGTAAGCTTCGCGAAATAGATTTAGGAATAAGCGAAGAAAAATCCCTTTGCCGACAGGCGCAAATTAAATCTCGTCAGGTGTACGCAGGTTGGTTACGGCAATGCGTTCACCGCGCTTGCGTTCGCGCTCTGATTGCATATTGGCGCGATAAACGCCCTGATCGCCAACCACCCAGGAGAGCGGACGACGTTCTTTACCGATAGATTCCTGCAACAGCATCAGTGCCTGCATGTACGCTTCAGGACGCGGCGGGCAGCCCGGGATATACACATCAACCGGGATGAATTTATCGACGCCCTGCACAACGGAATAAATATCGTACATACCGCCAGAGTTGGCACAGGCACCCATTGAGATAACCCATTTTGGCTCCAGCATCTGGTCATACAGACGCTGAATAACCGGTGCCATTTTGGTAAAGCAGGTTCCTGCCACCACCATCAGGTCAGCCTGACGCGGCGAAGCTCGCAATACTTCTGCGCCAAAACGCGCCACGTCATGCACCGCGGTAAACGAAGTCACCATCTCAACGTAACAGCAGGAAAGACCGAAGTTATACGGCCAAATTGAGTTTTTACGACCCCAGTTAACCATGTCATTGAGCTTGCCCATAAACACGTTTTTGTTAACTTCTTGCTCCAGAGGGTCGGTTACGATCTCCTGCTTTTGCAGGGGGTAACGGTCGTTCTCACCGTTGGGATCTATGCGGGTGAGCGTATAATCCATCTTAATGCCTCGCGGTTAGCGTTGACGATTAGCGATACTGTTCGTTTCCGGGTTCATACGCTCGCGGCGTGAACGCGCGGGCGTCCAGTCCAGCGCGCCAATACGCACCAGATAAACCAGACCTGCCAGTAACACAAAAATAAAAATTGCAGCTTCCACAAAGCCTACCCAGCCGCTTTCGCGGATAGAGGTTGACCATGCGAACAGATACAGCGCTTCAACGTCGAAGATAACGAAGAACATGGCCACCAGATAAAACTTGGCGGACAGGCGTAAGCGGGCGGAGCCGACCGAGTCGATACCGGATTCAAACGGCACGTTTTTCGACCTCGCGCGTGCGCGACCGCCTAAAAACCAACCGCCTACCAGCATCAGGCAACACAGGCCAATGGCAACGATAAGAAAGATAGCGAATGCCCAGTGATGAGCGATGACTTCAGTGGATGTTGACATACTCATTGCTTACTCATCAAAAGTAGCGCCAGATTCACTGCTCTTCACGGCAGATGGACGCCACATCGATTCATGGGGAGGAATAAAAAAAACCTTACAATCACTGTAGAAATTCTTTTATACAGCTAATTGATGTGGTCTTTTACTCCTTTCTATAACCTTTTGTCAACTTTAACAAAAGTTTCTTCACATTAGTTTACATAATATCAACACCATTAGCATTTAATGCCCTTTCACCCCAGATCCTTGACGACTCCAGGATAATTAGATGTTGTTGAATCGTGTCCGTTGTGAAGCAATGGAAAAAATACGGGTCTATTTTGACAGGAATTTGTGTCGATTCCTCCCCCCAAAAGAGAGTATTTTCTTGATCTGTGACACGCTTTTGTCATTCCATAACAAAAACGCAGCAACAAATTTACGTATTTTTTAACATCATTGTAGCAGGTGATTTTTTTCAGGCGATTATTTGTGCGTTCGGGACGTGAATCTCTGGTGATTGAAAAATGAACAGTTTTGTACGTTCTGCACGATACGAGGAAGGCTTTTTACTAAAAAAAAGCCGCTGGGGTTTAAAACACCCCCAGCGGCTCGTTTTTACACTATTGTCTCAGAAATTATCTATGGTCCGTCGATTACTCGATATCCCTTTCAATCAACAATGAGTCATCGCCTTCCGGAGCAGACATTGGGCTGTATTGCCACGGATTATGGTAGCTCTCCATCGCCTGATAGATCACCTGGGCCAGCTCATTATTACTGGACGGGTCATAGCACAGCAAATATTCGGTATCGGGTAGCGGCGGTAAGCCATCTACTCCACTCAGCACACGCAGGTCTGGACTCATCATCTCGACCGGCCTTGCCGTCACGCCAAGACCGGCTTTTACTGCCGCACGAACTGCCGGAAGCGTCGAGG
Source organism: Escherichia sp. WS338 (assembly GCF_046486405.1). NCBI lineage: Bacteria > Pseudomonadati > Pseudomonadota > Gammaproteobacteria > Enterobacterales > Enterobacteriaceae > Escherichia > Escherichia sp. WS338. The sequence continues at coordinate 273,553 of NZ_JBJQLL010000002.1, forward strand.
CGACATAAGCCAGTCGCCATGGAATATCTGCTTTATTAAGCGTCGCCAGCACCATATCGCGAAACGGGCTAGGATCATCCAGCAATACAAGAGGGATCGGCTCGCCTTTTTGCAATACGTATTCCGCTGCGCAGTACCAGTGTGTTGGCGAGGTACGCAGGTTCAATGCCTTAAACGTTGAAGGACGATGGGTGGTTACCATCAAATCCACTTCCTGGGATTCCAGCATTTCTGCCATATAGGCATTACGTTTAACGCGGACATCCAGCGCTAGTTTCGGATAAACCGAACTCACGCGATTTAACAGGAAAGGTAAGATCGTATCGGCAGATTCATCTGAAGCACCGATAGTTAACACGCCCTGAAGATTACTGAACATTAATGATGAGCAGGCCTCATCATTAAAACGCAGAATTTTTCTGGCGTAACCAAGAAGTTGAATGCCATGTTCAGTTAACAGTTTGTTGCGACCGTGACGAGCGAACAGTTCTTTCCCAACGAGTTGTTCCAGACGCTGCATTTGCTGACTTACGGCGGACTGAGTACGACACACAGCGGCAGCTGCGGCAGCAAAAGTGTTCAGATCGGCAACAGCAACAAATGTTCTCAGCAGATCGAGGTCGAGGTTAATTATCGGACGATTTGCACTTATCATATATTATCACTTACTGGCGGCTCATACTGAGCTGGTTAATGCTGTGCACACACAAACAAGCAATTCCATTTGTAATGTGCCTCCCTGGCAGTTTCATCCGGAACCCGGACGAAAGTAAAAATGCATATGAGTTGCACTAAAAAAGCGACTCACATTGTTCCGTTATAATGCCTGAAGTAGATCACAGAATATATCTTCAGGAATCACATATCTATTAAGTTACTCACTCTTTTGTATTTATGACATGCGCGTGTTTGTATAAATGTAAATGTGAGTCCTTGTTCCACTCTCGTGCAGCATCGCTGGTCATACGCGAACACGTACAAACAGCAATGGTGAGGCGGCATCAAGAGCAGGGATCCGTCATTTATGCGAGCATTTTACCCCAAAAACCTTTTATTTATAAGGGTCATTGCGAATTATCTGATGCAAAGTTATGTTATGTTAGGCAAAGTAATCTTCTATTATTAATAAGCACAACAAAACCTTTTTGAATATTAAATAATAATTAATTAGCATCATCCTCATTCATTAATCCCGCTTAACAATAGTTTCACACCTTGCACCCATTACGACACCTCGGAAATCATCACGCTGTTAAACTCTCCGTAATGCGGAAATATCATCATCACGATTCATTAGTGAATTCTTAAACGAGGCATTTTCAAACAATTATCTTACAGATAAAAAAACCACACTCACAATTAATAATCAGAATAATTCACTACATAACATTAATTATTAAGCATATACACCTCATTATTTTGCCATTATTAAGTTATTAACAGCACAATCAAGCCTTCCACTCTGGCAAAATCTTATTCTGCAGACCTTCAAAACGCCGTCCTGGGGGAGTACATTGTTCTAAGCTGACTTCCACGGCAGGGAGTGGCGATAACAGCAAAAAAGGTCAAGATTCATGTCCCCCATTGAAAAATCCAGCAAATTAGAGAATGTCTGTTACGACATCCGTGGTCCGGTGCTGAAAGAAGCAAAACGCCTGGAAGAAGAAGGTAACAAGGTACTGAAACTGAACATCGGCAACCCTGCCCCGTTCGGTTTTGACGCGCCAGATGAAATCCTCGTTGACGTGATTCGCAACCTGCCTACCGCTCAAGGGTATTGCGATTCCAAAGGGCTTTACTCCGCGCGTAAAGCCATCATGCAGCACTACCAGGCTCGTGGCATGCGTGATGTTACCGTGGAAGATATTTACATCGGCAATGGTGTATCGGAGCTTATCGTTCAGGCAATGCAGGCATTGCTGAACAGCGGGGACGAAATGTTGGTTCCTGCACCTGATTACCCACTATGGACCGCGGCGGTTTCGCTCTCCAGCGGTAAAGCGGTGCATTATCTTTGCGATGAATCCTCTGACTGGTTCCCGGACCTTGATGATATTCGCGCTAAAATTACGCCTCGTACGCGTGGGATCGTTATTATCAACCCAAATAACCCAACCGGCGCGGTATATTCCAAAGAGCTTTTAATGGAGATAGTGGAGATTGCACGTCAGCATAATCTCATTATCTTCGCCGATGAAATTTATGACAAAATTCTCTACGACGACGCTGAGCATCACTCAATTGCGCCGCTGGCACCTGATCTGCTGACCATTACCTTTAACGGACTGTCGAAAACGTACCGCGTTGCTGGCTTCCGTCAGGGGTGGATGGTGTTGAACGGGCCGAAAAAACACGCCAAAGGTTACATCGAAGGTCTGGAAATGCTGGCTTCAATGCGCCTGTGTGCTAACGTTCCTGCGCAACACGCCATTCAGACCGCGCTGGGCGGTTATCAGAGCATCAGTGAATTTATTACCCCTGGCGGTCGTCTTTATGAGCAGCGTAACCGCGCATGGGAATTGATCAATGATATTCCGGGCGTTTCCTGCGTGAAACCGCGCGGTGCGCTGTACATGTTCCCGAAAATCGACGCCAAACGCTTTAATATTCACGATGATCAGAAAATGGTGCTGGATTTCCTGTTGCAGGAAAAAGTTCTGTTGGTGCAAGGGACGGCATTCAACTGGCCGTGGCCGGATCACTTCCGCATTGTCACGCTACCGCGTGTCGATGATATCGAGCTGTCTTTGAGCAAGTTCGCGCGTTTCCTTTCTGGTTATCATCAGCTGTAATCTTAATTTCACTGCCGGAGATTGCATCCGGCAGTGTTATCCCGCCACAATGACCTGATGATGTCATCATACGTAAGGTCACTATGAAACAGAGCCATTTTTTTGCCCATCTCTCCCGCCTGAAACTCATTAACCGCTGGCCGCTAATGCGCAACGTGCGGACGGAAAATGTGTCCGAACACAGTTTGCAGGTAGCGATGGTCGCCCATGCGCTGGCTGCTATCAAAAATCGGAAATTTGGCGGTAATGTCAACGCCGAACGTATCGCTTTACTGGCGATGTACCACGATGCCTCAGAAGTGCTTACCGGCGATCTCCCTACCCCGGTGAAATACTTCAATTCGCAAATCGCTCAGGAGTACAAGGCGATTGAAAAAATCGCTCAGCAAAAACTGGTCGATATGGTTCCGGAAGAGCTGCGGGATATCTTTGCGCCGTTAATTGACGAGCATGCATATAGCGATGAAGAGAAATCTCTGGTGAAACAGGCAGATGCACTGTGTGCATATCTGAAATGTCTGGAAGAACTCGCGGCGGGAAATAATGAATTCTTGCTGGCAAAAACGCGACTGGAAGCGACGCTTGAAGCGCGCCGCAGCCAGGAGATGGACTACTTCATGGAAGTCTTTGTTCCCAGCTTCCATCTTTCGCTCGATGAGATTAGCCAGGATTCACCGCTGTAAGCAGCCGGAGTCTGCGTCGCATCAGGCAATAAGCGCCGGATGCGACATCAGGCTCTTGTCAAAACGGAAACAGCATCGGGATCATCACCACACAAACCGCCATCACGATAATGGTGAACGGTACCCCCAACTTCACAAAGTCACTGAAGCTGTAATTTCCCGGGCCTAAAACCAGTGTGTTAACAGGTGAAGAAACCGGTGTCATAAAGGCGGCGGATGCTGCCATCGCCACGACCATCGCAAATGGATAAGGCGACACACCCATCGTTTTGGCAGCAGCCAGCGCAATCGGAGCCATCAACACCGCCGTTGCGGTATTAGAGATAAATAGCCCAATAACCGCCGACAAGACAAACAAACAACCCAGCATCATATGTGGCCCGTAACCGCCGCCAATGTCCATCAGCCCTTTCACCGCCAGCGCGACACCTCCCGTTTTCTGTAATGCCACAGCAAACGGCATCATCCCAACGATCAAAATAATGCTCGGCCAGTGTATGGATTTATAGGCGCTTTCAGCATCGATACAGCGGAATTTCCCCATCAGCAGGCAGGCGATGATAGCGGCAACAGGATTAGGAATTTCATCGGTCAGCATTAACGCCACCATTAGCACCAGACAGAAAATCGCATGGGGTGCCTGGCTGTGCGCGGGCGATGCTTCACTCACCTCTTCCGGTAAGTTCAGCGCTACGAAGTCGCGGCCCTGTTTGGCCAGCATACCGATCAGTTTCCAGTTACCCACAACCAGGATGATATCGCCCAGCAGCAGAGGCTCATCCGCCAGCGAACCTTCCATCGCCTCGCCATTGCGCTTTAGCCCCACCACATTCAGTCCGTAGCGGGTACGAAAACCAATTTCGCGCACCGATTTACCAATAAGTTCAGACTCAGGAATTAATGAAATCTCTGCCATGCCCACATCAAGGGCCTGGTCAGAAAAATACTCGCCGCGCAGTACCATCGGCTCCAGCAATTGCTCACTACAAAATTGCCGGAGATCGACATCAGCCGCAGACATATCAATAAGCAAAACGTCACGCGCGCGAAATTCAGAAACCCCATTAACGTTCACGATAACGCGACGAAAACGCCGCCAGCGTTCAACACCGATGACGTTAGCGCCATAACGCTCACGTAATTTGAGATCGTCCAGCCGTTGACCAATCATTGGCGAACCGGGGCGAATAGCCAGACGACGCGCACGCCCGGTCAGTCGATATTCACGGATAAGATCGCGAAAGGTTCGACGCGTCCAGCCTTCGCGCTGCGGGGTCTGGGTATCCCCTTTCAGCATGAAACGCATCACTAACATATACAAAATACCCAGCACCAGCACGACCAGGCCAATAGGTGTTACGCTAAAGAAACTGAAGCCGTGATAGCCTTCACGCAGCAATTCACTGTTGACTACCAGGTTCGGCGGCGTCGCCACCAGCGTCATCATGCCGCTAATCAGCCCGGCAAAACTCAACGGCATCATCAGGCGCGACGGCGAAGTTTGCATACGCATGGCAACGCTTAACACCACGGGAATAAAGATAGCGACAACGCCGGTTGAACTCATAAACGCGCCAAGCCCCGCGACGGTCAGCATCAACAAAACCAACATTTTGATTTCACTGTTGCCCGCCACTTTGACCAGCCATGTCCCCATTACAGTGGCAACACCGGTACGGACCAAACCATCGCCAATAATAAACAAGGCGGCAATCAGGACAACGTTAGGATCGGAAAAGCCGGAAAATACTTCGGGGACCGTCAGCGTTCCGCTTAATGCAAACGCGACAATAACAAACAAAGCGACCGCATCCATACGCACTCTGCCCGTCGCAAACAAGACGATGGCAACGGCCAGTAATGAAAGAACCCAAATCAATTCACCGTTCACAACTTATCCTTGTTAATTGAGGGGGATGACTTGATTCTGCCATAAAAAAGCCCCGACGAGACGGGGCTAAATCATGATCAGGTGTTTCACTGAATAATAACATCGCCATTTGGCTGTTTGGTCACAGTAATTTGCTCCAGACTGTGGAGGACCAAATCGACCTCATTCAGGCGCGGGGTATCTGCCGGAGCGTTAACCGCAATGACATGGCAACCCGCCGCCAGGCCAGAAAGCACGCCAGCGGGAGCATCTTCCACCACTACACACTCCTGCGGCGCAAGCCCCAGCAGCTGCGCGCCTAGCAGATACGCATCAGGTTCTGGTTTTCCGCGCTTCACTCGCTCAGCGGTCACAAACACCTCTGGCGCGGGAAGCCCAGCTATTTTATGGCGCGCTCGCGCTACCGGCATGGAGCCAGAAGTCACAATGGCCCACGGAATACCTGCTTTATTCAAATGATTGAGTAAGGCGATTGCCCCCGGAAGTGCGGTAATACCCTCGGTTTCCGTGGCCTCGATTTGCTCCAGACGCGTAAACTCGGCGGCAATATCAGCCTCGGATTTGCCCGCCATAAAATGGCGCAAAGAGGTGATCGCCTGTTTACCGTGAATAAAAGCCAGCACCTCTTCCGGCGCTAACCCATGACGTCTGGCCCAGTTGCTCCACGCCCGTTCTACCGCAGGCAGGGAATCCACCAGCGTTCCATCAAGATCAAACAGAAAACCTTTGCACCGCACGCGGGCCTCCTCAGGCGTTGATAATTTGATTAATTTCGTTGGCGCTCAAATGGTACTGACGCGGGCAGGCATGCCACACATTAAGCATGCGCTGATATTTTTCCCACATTGGCGTCTGGGCGTTAAAACCGTGAGTTCCGGCATCAAAATGGGTATAGCGTCCTTCCACATTAACCATAAAGCGGACATAACCGAGGTAACGTGCTTCAGTGGCGGCGTCAAAGCCGAGGAAGGTGACACGACGTTCATCGATGGATTGCTGGTCCTGCAAATTAGACCAGGAAACATGCAACGCATGATACATCTCCATAATGTCGATGATAGTGCGGCAGGTTTCTTCTTTCAGCTCGCCAAACTCGCGATCCAGTTCACGCATCTGTAATCCATAACCACGCTCAATGATTGTTTGCAGGCGACGGTAACGTTCAGCATTTGCCGGATCGAGCATAGTCATCATCTTGTACTGGTTAGACAAAATAAGACGTTGCGCGTTGGTCATTTCCATTGTTGACTCCTGTATCACTCTACTACGGTGAAAAAAAAAGAAGGCTGAGTATGCCTTCTTTTATATGCGTAATCAGGGGTCAATTACAAATCATCAAGGAAAGTTTTATCCAGTTGTTTGAAGGCGCGCTTAAGCGTGTCAGCTAATGCCTGGTAATCAGGCTTGCCTTCAACGGGTGCCAACACCTGTCCAGACTCCTGCAATTTACCGCGAACTTCATAAAACCAGTTAAGGATTGCAGGGGGTAATGGCGTTACAGAACGTTTGCCCAGCCACCACAATCCCTGCATGGGTAAACTTAAGGCGAACAGCGCAGTGGCAACTGCCGGCCCAAGCTGACCGCCCAGGGCAATCTGCCAGCAGAGAGTAAATACGGCGATCGGCGGCATAAAACGGATCGCATAACGCGTCATCTTGATAACGCGATTTTCGACAAAGACCGGGGCAAGGCGTTTTTCCAGCGGCCACGTCTTTGAGTAATGCTGTCCCCGGCGAAACAAGCTAAAAAAATTAACAGAACGATTATCCGGCGTTGACATGCTTCACCTCAACTTCACATATAAAGATTCAAAAATTTGTGCAAATTCACAACTCAGCGGGACAACGTTCAAAACATTTTGTCTTCCATACCCACTATCAGGTATCCTTTAGCAGCCTGAAGGCCTAAGTAGTACATATTCATTGAGTCGTCAAATTCATATACATTATGCCATTGGCTGAAAATTACGCAAAATGGCATAGACTCAAGATATTTCTTCCATCATGCAAAAAAAATTTGCAGTGCATGATGTTAATCATAAATGTCGGTGTCATCATGCGCTACGCTCTATGGCTCCCTGACGTTTTTTTAGCCACGTATCAATTATAGGTACTTCCATGTCGAGTAAGTTAGTACTGGTTCTGAACTGCGGTAGTTCTTCACTGAAATTTGCCATCATCGATGCAGTAAATGGTGAAGAGTACCTTTCTGGTTTAGCCGAATGTTTCCACCTGCCCGAAGCACGTATCAAATGGAAAATGGACGGCAATAAACAGGAAGCGGCTTTAGGTGCAGGCGCCGCTCACAGCGAAGCGCTCAACTTTATCGTTAATACTATTCTGGCACAAAAACCAGAACTGTCTGCGCAGCTGACTGCTATCGGTCACCGTATCGTACACGGCGGCGAAAAGTATACCAGCTCCGTAGTGATCGATGAGTCTGTTATTCAGGGTATCAAAGATGCAGCTTCTTTTGCACCGCTGCACAACCCGGCTCACCTGATCGGTATCGAAGAAGCTCTGAAATCTTTCCCTCAGCTGAAAGACAAAAACGTTGCTGTATTTGACACCGCGTTCCACCAGACTATGCCGGAAGAGTCTTACCTCTACGCCCTGCCGTACAACCTGTACAAAGAGCACGGCATCCGTCGTTACGGCGCGCACGGCACCAGCCACTTCTATGTAACCCAGGAAGCGGCAAAAATGCTGAACAAACCGGTAGAAGAACTGAACATCATCACCTGCCACCTGGGCAACGGTGGTTCCGTTTCTGCTATCCGCAACGGTAAATGCGTTGACACCTCTATGGGCCTGACCCCGCTGGAAGGTCTGGTCATGGGTACCCGTTCTGGTGATATCGATCCGGCGATCATCTTCCACCTGCACGACACCCTGGGCATGAGCGTTGACGCAATCAACAAACTGCTGACCAAAGAGTCTGGCCTGCTGGGTCTGACCGAAGTGACCAGCGACTGCCGCTATGTTGAAGACAACTACGCGACGAAAGAAGACGCGAAGCGCGCAATGGACGTTTACTGCCACCGCCTGGCGAAATACATCGGTGCCTACACTGCGCTGATGGATGGTCGTCTGGACGCTGTTGTATTCACCGGTGGTATCGGTGAAAATGCCGCGATGGTTCGTGAACTGTCTCTGGGCAAACTGGGCGTGCTGGGCTTTGAAGTTGATCATGAACGCAACCTGGCTGCACGTTTCGGCAAATCTGGTTTCATCAACAAAGAAGGTACCCGTCCTGCGGTGGTTATCCCAACCAACGAAGAACTGGTTATCGCGCAAGACGCGAGCCGCCTGACTGCCTGATTTCACACCGCCAGCTCAGCTGGCGGTGCTGTTTTGTAACCCGCCAAATCGGCGGTAACGAAAGAGGATAAACCGTGTCCCGTATTATTATGCTGATCCCTACCGGAACCAGCGTCGGTCTGACCAGCGTCAGCCTTGGCGTGATCCGTGCAATGGAACGCAAAGGCGTTCGTCTGAGCGTTTTCAAACCTATCGCTCAGCCGCGTACCGGTGGCGATGCGCCCGATCAGACTACGACTATCGTACGTGCGAACTCTTCCACTACGACGGCCGCTGAACCGCTGAAAATGAGCTACGTTGAAGGTCTGCTTTCCAGCAATCAGAAAGATGTGCTGATGGAAGAGATCGTCGCAAACTACCACGCTAACACCAAAGACGCTGAAGTCGTTCTGGTTGAAGGTCTGGTCCCGACACGTAAGCACCAGTTTGCCCAGTCTCTGAACTACGAAATCGCTAAAACGCTGAATGCGGAAATCGTCTTCGTTATGTCTCAGGGCACTGACACCCCGGAACAGCTGAAAGAGCGTATCGAACTGACCCGCAACAGCTTCGGCGGTGCCAAAAACACCAACATCACCGGCGTTATCGTTAACAAACTGAATGCACCGGTTGATGAACAGGGCCGTACTCGCCCGGATCTGTCCGAGATTTTCGACGACTCTTCCAAAGCTAAAGTAAACAATGTTGATCCGGCGAAGCTGCAAGAATCCAGCCCGCTGCCGGTTCTCGGCGCAGTGCCGTGGAGCTTTGACCTGATCGCGACTCGTGCGATCGATATGGCTCGCCACCTGAATGCGACCATCATCAACGAAGGCGACATCAATACTCGCCGCGTTAAATCCGTCACTTTCTGCGCACGCAGCATTCCGCACATGCTGGAGCACTTCCGTGCCGGTTCTCTGCTGGTGACTTCCGCAGACCGTCCTGACGTGCTGGTTGCCGCGTGCCTGGCTGCCATGAACGGCGTAGAAATCGGTGCCCTGCTGCTGACTGGCGGCTACGAAATGGACGCGCGCATTTCTAAACTGTGCGAACGTGCTTTCGCTACCGGCCTGCCGGTATTTATGGTGAACACCAACACCTGGCAGACTTCTCTGAGCCTGCAGAGCTTCAACCTGGAAGTTCCGGTTGACGATCACGAGCGTATCGAGAAAGTTCAGGAATACGTTGCTAACTACATCAACGCTGACTGGATCGATTCTCTGACGGCCACTTCTGAGCGCAGCCGTCGTCTGTCTCCGCCAGCGTTCCGTTATCAGCTGACTGAACTTGCGCGCAAAGCGGGCAAACGTATCGTTCTGCCGGAAGGTGACGAACCGCGTACCGTTAAGGCAGCCGCTATCTGTGCTGAACGTGGTATCGCAACTTGCGTACTGCTGGGTAATCCGGCAGAGATCAACCGTGTTGCAGCGTCTCAGGGTGTAGAACTGGGTGCAGGCATTGAAATCGTTGATCCAGAAGTGGTTCGCGAAAGCTATGTTGGTCGTCTGGTCGAGCTGCGTAAGAACAAAGGCATGACCGAAACCGTTGCCCGCGAACAGCTGGAAGATAACGTGGTTCTCGGTACGCTGATGCTGGAACAGGATGAAGTTGATGGTCTGGTTTCCGGTGCTGTTCACACTACCGCAAACACCATCCGTCCGCCGCTGCAGCTGATCAAAACTGCACCGGGCAGCTCCCTGGTATCTTCCGTGTTCTTCATGCTGCTGCCGGAACAGGTTTACGTTTACGGTGACTGTGCGATCAACCCGGATCCGACCGCAGAACAGCTGGCAGAAATCGCGATTCAGTCCGCAGATTCCGCTGCGGCCTTCGGTATCGAACCGCGCGTTGCTATGCTCTCCTACTCCACCGGGACTTCTGGTGCTGGTAGCGACGTAGAAAAAGTTCGCGAAGCAACTCGTCTGGCGCAGGAAAAACGTCCTGACCTGATGATCGACGGTCCGCTGCAGTACGACGCTGCGGTAATGGCTGACGTTGCGAAATCCAAAGCACCGAACTCTCCGGTTGCAGGTCGCGCTACCGTGTTCATCTTCCCGGATCTGAACACCGGTAACACCACCTACAAAGCGGTACAGCGTTCTGCTGACCTGATCTCTATCGGACCGATGCTGCAGGGTATGCGCAAGCCGGTTAACGACCTGTCCCGTGGCGCACTGGTTGACGATATCGTCTACACCATCGCGCTGACTGCGATTCAGTCTGCACAGCAGCAGTAATCTCGTCATCATCCGCAGCTTTACGCTGCGGATATCTGAACCGGAAATAGTCACTATTTCCGGTTTTTTATTCTCTTAATTTGCATTAATCCTTTCTGATTATCTTGCTTAACTGCGCTGCATCAATGAATTGCGCCATCTCAATTTGCATACTTACCACTTTGTTTTGTGCAAGGGAATATTTGCGCTATGTCCGCAATCACTGAATCTAAACCAACAAGAAGATGGGCAATGCCCGATACGTTGGTGATTATCTTTTTTGTTGCCATTTTAACCAGCCTTGCCACCTGGGTAGTTCCGGTGGGCATGTTTGACAGTCAGGAAGTGCAGTATCAGGTTGATGGTCAAACAAAAACACGCAAAGTCGTAGATCCACACTCATTTCGCATTCTGACTAACGAAGCAGGCGAACCTGAGTATCACCGCGTACAGCTGTTCACGACGGGCGATGAACGCCCGGGCCTGATGAACTTCCCGTTTGAAGGGTTAACCTCAGGATCGAAATACGGGACAGCCGTTGGCATCATCATGTTTATGCTGGTGATTGGCGGCGCGTTTGGCATTGTGATGCGTACAGGAACCATTGATAACGGTATCCTGGCGCTTATTCGCCATACCCGCGGAAATGAAATTCTCTTTATTCCTGCGCTCTTTATTCTGTTTTCACTTGGCGGCGCGGTATTTGGTATGGGAGAAGAGGCCGTCGCCTTTGCCATTATCATCGCACCGCTAATGGTCCGGCTGGGCTATGACAGTATTACCACCGTCCTGGTGACCTATATCGCCACGCAAATCGGTTTTGCCAGTTCGTGGATGAACCCGTTTTGTGTGGTTGTTGCTCAGGGGATTGCCGGCGTTCCGGTGCTTTCTGGCTCCGGGTTGCGCATCGTGGTGTGGGTTATCGCCACTCTGATTGGCCTGATCTTTACCATGGTGTACGCCTCACGAGTGAAAAAGAATCCTCTTCTGTCACGCGTGCATGAGTCCGACCGCTTCTTTCGTGAAAAGCAGGCGGATGTTGAACAACGTCCGTTTACCTTTGGTGACTGGCTGGTATTGATTGTCCTGACCGCCGTAATGGTCTGGGTGATTTGGGGCGTGATCGTTAATGCCTGGTTTATTCCAGAAATTGCCAGCCAGTTCTTCACCATGGGTCTGGTGATTGGCATCATCGGCGTTGTTTTCCGCCTTAACGGCATGACGGTTAATACCATGGCTTCATCCTTTACCGAAGGGGCGCGAATGATGATCGCCCCTGCCCTGCTGGTGGGTTTCGCCAAAGGGATTTTGCTGCTGGTCGGTAATGGTGAAGCGGGTGATGCCAGCGTGTTAAATACCATCCTCAACAGCATTGCCAATGCCATTAGCGGTCTGGATAACGCGGTCGCGGCCTGGTTTATGTTGCTCTTCCAGGCGGTATTTAATTTCTTCGTGACATCTGGTTCTGGTCAGGCGGCGTTAACCATGCCGTTACTGGCACCGCTTGGCGATCTGGTCGGTGTAAACCGTCAGGTTACCGTTCTGGCGTTCCAGTTTGGTGATGGCTTCAGCCACATCATTTACCCGACCTCAGCTTCGTTAATGGCAACGCTCGGTGTTTGCCGGGTGGACTTCCGTAACTGGCTGAAGGTGGGCGCGACACTGCTTGGACTGCTGTTTATTATGTCCAGCGTCGTGGTGATCGGCGCTCAGTTGATGGGCTACCACTAAAAATGTTAAGAGCCGCAATTGCGGCTCTTTTTTCATTCTGCCGTTTCAGTCTCTACGGCTTCATTTTTGGCATTGCGCTTCATCCACAACGCCAGCGCTTTCAGCGAGTCTGGAGTGAACTCATCGCAGCGTGCGGTGATTTCTTCCGGCGTCAGCCAGCAAACTTCGCTGACTTCATCTTCCTGTAGGGCGAAGGGACCGTGAGAGACGCAGCTGAACAACGCGCCCCAGACACGGCAATTTTTATCTTCGAAATAGAACTGCCCGTGCTCGGCAAAGGGGACACCGGCAATGCCCAACTCTTCTTCCGCTTCGCGACGCGCGGATTCCAGCAGTTGCTCATCGGCCTGGACTACACCGCCTGCGGTCGCATCTAACATGCCGGGTAAAAAGTCTTTTGTCTCGGTACGACGCTGGACCAGAATTTTGCCCATGCCATCATGCACGACGATGTAAGTTGCACGATGACGCAGACACTGTGCCCGCATTTGTTCCCGGCTGGCTTGTGCAATGACTTCGTTCTCTTCATTGACAATATCCACCCATTCAGTACTTGCCAAACGACGCTGTTCCATTATCAGGAAACCTTCTTTTTCTGGCGCTCTTACGGCGCATTTTGAGTTGTGGGTAAATTACGGATTAATCGCGACCTGCGCAATGATACTTTGATCATTGAGTGCGATTACACTAAGTACGTCATTATCCAGCATGCCATAACTCGCCGGATTACCGCCTTTAGGAATACTCACCGAGCCGGGGTTGAAGTGGAAAATCTCCCCCCGCTGTTCTGCCACTGGCAGATGGGTATGACCGTACACCAGCACATCGTTCTGGTTTAAAGCAGGTAGGTTTTCCGGGCCAAACAGATGACCATGCGTCAAAAACAGACGTTGTTTTTCCAGTAATACCTGTTGCCACGGCGCGGTTATCGGGAAATGCAAAAGCATTTGATCCACTTCGCTGTCGCAATTGCCGCGCACAGCGATAACCTTATGTGCCACTTCATTAAGCCGTTCAGCGACTTTGGCTGGCGCGTAACCCTCCGGTAAAGCATTACGCGGGCCGTGATTCAACACGTCGCCAAGGATCACCAGCCACTGGGCACCACTTTGGGCAAACAACTCCAGAACACGTTCCGTCGCCGGTAACGACCCATGAATGTCCGATGCAAACATCAGTTTCATCACTCACTCCTCGTCGAAAAAACGTAAGCTATGATACTGGATTCTGTCGTTGCTATCAGCCAGATTGCTTCGCCGAAAGAGCAATAAAACGCTGGACAGACGCTCGCTGCCACTGGAATGTTGCATAATCCACCAGGCGTTCTGGCACCTCATCGCCATGTAGTACCAGGCGGTTAATCATTAGCGCCAGATCAGTATCAGCAATGCACCATTCACCAAATAAATTCGGCTGACCCAGTGCTAACAAATGTTCTGCCATCGCGAACAGTTTCTCTGCACTGGCTTTTCCCTCCGCCGTTAATGGCGCTTTTTTCGCACCCGCAAAAACGACATCTGTCGAACGTTCTTCGCGGATGGGCATCAGATCGCTACGCAGCCAGGCCTGAATCTGTCGTGCACGCGCACGATTTTCTAAATCAAGCGGATAAATGCGTTCCCAGGTCGGTGGCGCAAATCGATCTTCCAGATACTCCGCAATGGCAGAAGATTCACTCAACTCAAAATCATCGATTTGTAATAACGGCACACGGCGTGTCTGACCGTAACCTTGCCACGTCGGCTGCAAATGTTCACCGCTGTCGAGGTCGATGGTCTTGATATGAAACGACAGGCCTTTTTCCTGCAACGCCACCCAGGCGGATAACACATAAGGGGAGAAAAAATGGGCATCTGACCAAAGCGTGATAGCGGGTTTACTCATTATGACCTCGGCAATAAAGGGGGCTGGCTATCAAACTATAGAGCCTTTTTGTCACTGTCACGTGACGAATACTCACGCAAGTCGCCGCGCTTTCTATACTTGTGGTGTTCAGATGATTAGACAACCGGAGCTGCAATGATCGATCTCTATTTCGCCCCGACACCAAATGGTCACAAAATTACGCTGTTTCTCGAAGAAGCAGGGCTGGATTATCGCTTGATAAAGGTAGACCTGGGGAAAGGCGGTCAGTTTCGCCCGGAATTTTTGCACATTTCGCCTAACAACAAAATTCCGGCAATTGTTGATCATTCTCCAGCCGATGGCGGCGAACCGCTAAGCCTCTTTGAGTCTGGTGCCATTTTGTTGTATCTGGCTGAGAAAACAGGACTCTTTTTGAGTCATGAAACGCGTGAGCGCGCCGCCACATTACAGTGGTTATTCTGGCAGGTAGGCGGACTGGGGCCGATGCTTGGGCAAAATCATCATTTTAATCACGCAGCCTCCCAAACCATTCCTTACGCTATTGAACGTTATCAGGTTGAAACTCAGCGTCTGTACCATGTACTGAACAAGCGGCTGGAAAACTCGCCCTGGCTGGGTGGCGAGAACTACAGCATTGCGGATATTGCCTGCTGGCCGTGGGTTAATGCCTGGACTCGCCAGCGAATTGACCTCGCAATGTATCCGGCAGTCAAGAACTGGCATGAGCGGATCCGTTCGCGCCCTGCCACTGGGCAGGCACTGCTAAAAGCACAACACGGTGATGAGCGTTCGGATAGTTAACAGAAACAGGTTCTCGTGTATTATTTCATCCTAAGTAAAACAACGGAGAACCTGCAATGGCACAACCTGCCGCTATTATTCGTATAAAGAACCTTCGTTTACGTACGTTTATCGGAATTAAGGAAGAAGAAATTAACAACCGTCAGGATATTGTTATCAATGTGACTATCCACTACCCCGCCGATAAAGCGCGCACCAGCGAAGATATCAACGATGCGCTGAATTATCGCACCGTGACGAAAAACATTATTCAGCATGTAGAGAATAACCGTTTCTCTTTGCTGGAAAAATTAACTCAGGATGTGCTCGATATCGCACGTGAACATCACTGGGTGACGTATGCTGAAGTGGAGATCGATAAACTGCACGCGCTGCGCTACGCCGATTCGGTATCCATGACCTTAAGCTGGCAGCGTTAACCGCCATATCGGGAGGCTGCATGAAGATAGTGATCACCGGAGGGACAGGATTAATTGGTCGCCATTTGATTCCACGTTTGCTGGAGCTGGGCCATCAAATCACGGTAATGACGCGTAACCCGCAGAAAGCCAGTTCTGTTCTCGGCCCTCGGGTGGCACTATGGCAAGGGCTTGCCGATCAAAGCAACCTCAACGGCGTTGATGCGGTAATCAACCTGGCCGGAGAACCGATTGCTGATAAACGCTGGACTCACGAGCAAAAAGAGCGTCTCTGCCAAAGCCGCTGGAATATCACGCAAAAACTGGTCGATTTGATTAATGCCAGCGACACGCCGCCGTCGGTACTCATTTCCGGCTCGGCAACGGGCTATTATGGCGACTTAGGTGAAGTGGTGGTTACCGAAGAGGAACCGCCGCATAACGAATTTACTCATAAACTCTGCGCCCACTGGGAAGAAATTGCCTGCCGGGCGCAAAGTGACAAAACGCGAGTGTGCCTGCTGCGTACCGGCGTAGTGCTGGCACCGGATGGCGGTATTCTCGGTAAAATGCTGCCGCCGTTTCGTCTTGGCCTGGGCGGGCCGATTGGTTCCGGTCGGCAGTATCTGGCCTGGATTCATATTGATGATATGGTCAACGGCATTCTCTGGCTGCTGGATAACGAGCTGCGCGGGCCATTTAATATGGTTTCGCCCTACCCGGTACGCAATGAACAATTTGCCCATGCGCTCGGTCATGCTCTGCATCGCCCGGCTATTTTGCGCGTCCCCGCAACCGCCATTCGGCTGTTAATGGGCGAATCTTCAGTACTGGTATTAGGTGGACAACGCGCGCTGCCTAAACGGCTGGAAGAAGCGGGTTTTGCGTTTCGTTGGTACGATTTAGAAGAGGCGCTGGCGGATGTCGTTCGCTGATGTGGTTTACTGCAAACATCCGCCAGTTAACTCCCGGTGTTACAGGGTTAGTGGCTTTGCGCGATAAGATCGTCTGGTGAAAGTCGGGTCACCATCATAACTAACTCTCGGTCTAAACCTCTCTCCAGCATCTCCTGAGCAATACGCAGGGCTTCTTCGCGTTTGCCAAGAATTAATCCATCATTCCGCCCTTCTTCACGTAATCTGTCAGCAATAGTCATCAGTTTCTCCTTTTCTTGTGGTGCGCGTTCCGCTATCTCACCAATAAATGCACGGAAACGCTGGGCATCCCCCGTTTGTAATACGTAATTAAACAGGGCTTTTAGCTGTCTGTCATTAGTGTTCCCTGTAACTAGCAGCGAAACAATTTGGTCGACTAATCCCAACAGATCGCGCTGACGAATATGTTTCTGAATTAACTCCAACAGCGCCATTTTGCGATGTTGCATAATCTCGTCATCCGGCACCACGGTAATATCCACCAGCGGAAAAGCCGATGAATAAATTTTGCGGGCTATAGCAGGCTCGGCAAATTCATCAAGCCAGCAGGTGATGCTGCCAACTTACTGATTTAGTGTATGATGGTGTTTTTGAGGTGCTCCAGTGGCTTCTGTTTCTATCAGCTGTCCCTCCTGTTCAGCTACTGACGGGGTGGTGCG